>NZ_QRVX01000050.1:0-15512 GCF_003458885.1 Coprococcus sp. AF21-14LB
TCCCTCCTATCCCTTATTATATCATACAATAACATAAAATAACAGCCATAAAAACAGAAAATTTGACATAAAAAAAGCAGGTTTTATGCGACCTGTGAGAACTTTTTTTAATATTCAACTGTCAAACTCCCGGGTACAGACCACCAGAAATGTAATATTATTTATAATCATTAACATTTAAAATGGTTGTAAGAAGAGGTAAAAAGAATGATTGAAGAATCAAATTAAAAGTGGGTATCAATTAATAAATGATTAGTTGGTATCCATTTTTATGTATTTCTTTTGAGAAAAATGTAGCTTTTTTGACGAAGTGTGCTATAATACAATTCGTATTAAAATATGAACAGTAAACTATGTAGGCTAGGGGGATATTAAGATGGCTACAAGAAGAGCAATGAAAAAACAGGAAAAGAAAAACGCAGGTATGACAGATAGAAATGAGACAGCAGTAAAAGAGGAGAAAATTGTGGAAGAGGCAGTTGCAGAAGAAGTGAAAGCAGAAGCAACTGAAGAACCAAAAGAAGAAACGAAAGCGGCAGAAGCGAAAAAAGAACCTGCAAAAAGAGGACGTAAACCGGGTTCTACAAAGAAAGAAATTAAAACAAGAATTATGATTCAGCACCAGGGAAAAGAAATTGATTCAAAAGACCTGATCGCAGCTGTAAAAAAGAATGGACAAAAGGTAAAAATAAGATCGGCGATATGAAGTCAATGGATTTATATGTTAAGCCTGAAGATGGTGCGGCTTATTATGTAATCAATGGAGATGTTACAGGTAAAGTAGAGTTTTAAGAAGATCAGGGGACACATATATGGAACTAATGAATTTATTAACGGAACTGACAGACAGTGTAGCTTCGTATGTGTCAGGAAATGAAATGACAATTTCGATTGCAGTCATTGTGCTGGCAGCGCTGACTTGCTTTTTCGGAGTTAAAATCTTTCGCATCTGGATGGCAGTGATTGGATTTTTTGCAGGATTTATAATTGGTTTCTATATTCCGGTAAATGCACTGCAGCTTAGCATAGGAGTCGGATTAATTGCAGGTCTGATTTTGGGAATCGTGCTGGCGATTGTATCTGCAAAGATTTATATTGTCAGCGTAATGTTTGCCAGCTGGCTCTTCAGTGTGTCGGCGCTTTTGGTAATCTTACAGCCTAAGACATGGTTGTGGATGCTTGTCTGTGCGGGAATCGGAGTTATCCCGGCGATAATCAGTCTGAAATTTGCAGAGCCGATGGTTATCATTGCAACGGGACTGTTCGGAGGCATTACAGCTGCTGCAAAAGGAGCTGAACTGCTTGGATTTTCAGAGCAGATCATTGTTTGGATTGTCGGTCTGGTAGCTGCATGTTTTGGAATCATGGTGCAGTTTATTCTGGAAGGAAGAAAACAGGGCAAAAAAGAAGTTGCAGCGGCAAAGCATATCCGGTCAGAGAAATCTATTGAGAATGAAATTGAGGCAGCTCGTTCGCTGTTTTCAGATGACGAAGAAGAGTAGGGAAAAACTTTATGGTAAAACAGTACTGGTCGAAGGAGAGACATTGATATCCTCCTTTGAAAAGTACTGTTTTTTGTTTAGAAAGCAGGAGAAAACGTATCAAGAGATTGCGATTGGGGGATAAAAAGAGTATAATTAAGAAAAGTGTAACGGTAAAGGGGGCTTACTCTTGAAGATCGATATGCATTGTCATGTAAAAGAAGGCTCGGTAGACAGCCGGGTTAGTCTGGAAGAATATATCAGATACTGAAGGAAAAAGGATTTCAGGGGATGGTGGTAACAGATCACAATACTTACAACGGTTATCGTCAGTGGAAATATGTTCTGAAAGAAAAATACCAGGATGATTTTGTTGTTCTGAAGGGAATTGAATATGATACGAGGGATGCCGGACATATCCTTGTGATTATGCCGGAAGGTGTAAGGATGCGCCTGCTGGAGCTTCGAGGACTTCCGGTGGCGGCGCTGATTGACTTTGTGCACAGGCATGGAGGGATTCTCGGACCGGCACATCCTTGTGGAGAAAAGTATCTCAGCTACGCACATACAAAGGGATATTATAATGCACCGGAGTATGCGAAACGATTTGACTTTTTTGAAGTGTTCAACGCCTGTGAATCCACGGAATCTAACGAAGGGGCAATGAAACTGGCTATGAAGTATCAAAAGCCGGGAGTGGGTGGCAGTGATGCTCATCGTCCGGATTGTGTAGGGATGGCGTATACAGAACTTCCGGAGCCGGTCACATGTGAGACAGAGCTGATCGCACTGATCCGTAAGAAAGAGAATATTAAGGCGGGCGGTTCTAATTATAATAAGACAACGAAAGATAAAATGGGCAAAGCGAATAAGCTTCTTGTATATTCTTTCTGGTTTTATAATATGGGAGGAACAATTCTGCGCCATTATAAACGAAATAAGAAAAATCGTCTGGAGAATCCAATCGATCCGATTGATCCGATTGAAACGACTGTAGATATAAAAAAGCATGGCAGAATAAGCTAATACCGGAAAGGATACATTGGAAAATATGTGGTTAAGAGAAGAACTGAAGATACGGGGAAAAAATTGCTTCCTGAAAAATTATTTGACGACAGTCGCAGTCGGGGCAATTCTGCTGCTTTTGAATGGAGATTTATTCAGGTTTCGCTTCGAGTTTGATATTGATACGGTAAGAGATATGATCTGGAATGGTTTTCATTCCATTGAGATGATGGGAATTACTGGATTATTCAGCATGTTGGTAAGTGGTCTTGTAAGTATGATCGGGCTGCTTGGGATTTTGTTTACAATTTTTGTGAAAAATATCCTTGAAGTTGGAGCAAAACGCATGTTTATGGAGAACCGCGAACATAGGACAGGCGTTGGGACAATTTTGTACGGATTTCAGAGTAAAGGGTATGGAAATGTGGCGCTGACACTGTTTTTGCGTGACCTTTATACAGCGCTTTGGACATTGCTGTTTATCATTCCGGGAATTGTAAAATCATATGAATACAGGATGGTACCATACATTCTGTCTGAGAATCCGGAGATGCCTCATCAGAGAGCGTTTGAGATCAGCCGTCAGATGATGACAGGACAGAAGCTGGATACATTTATTCTTGATCTGTCTTTTATCGGATGGGCAATTCTCGGAGGACTGACTTGCGGAATTGTTAAAATCTTTTATTTGAAGCCTTACTATGAGGCGACTTATGCAGAACTTTATGCAGTATTTCGCGCACATGCATTTTACACAGGTGCATTGACGTATACAGACCTGCCGGGGTATGGAGAAGCAGATGATGAGTATATCAGGAGCTAGAGATTATGACAGAGTATAGAACATTGCTAAGACGTCAGAGGGCGTACTATCAAAGCGGAAGAACGAGAAGCTATGGCAGTCGGATGAAAAGTCTTGACAGGATGTACCGTTGGATTGAAGTTCATGAGAAAGAGATTGAGGAGGCGCTTCGGGCTGATCTTGGGAAGGCGGCTTTTGAAACTTACGCAACAGAAATCGGTATCGTGAAAGAAGAAATCCGGTTTCATCAGAAACATCTTCGCCGTTATATGAAGATTAAGAAAGTTAAGACACCGGTTACACAATTTCCGGCAAGCTCTTTTATCTATCCGGAACCGTATGGAGTGGTACTGATTATGTCGCCGTGGAATTATCCGTTTCAGCTTACGATCGCGCCGCTGGCAGCAGCATTGGCGGCGGGAAATTGTGCAATTGTGAAACCGTCAGCCTATGCAGCCTGTACATCTGAACTTTTGAAGCAAATGATTGGAGAACTTTTTCCAAAGGCCTATGTCTGTGCTGTGACAGGAGGAAGAGCGGAGAATGAAATGCTGCTAGAGGAGAAATTTGACTATATCTTTTTCACGGGAAGCAGTTCTGTTGGAACTTATGTGATGGAAAAGGCGGCGCGCATCTTACCCCGGTCAGTCTTGAACTCGGAGGGAAGAGCCCGTGCATTGTTGATGAAAGTGCAGATATCCGTCTGGCGGCAAGGAGAATTGTTTGGGGAAAGTTTTTGAATGCAGGTCAGACCTGTGTGGCGCCAGATTATCTTCTTGTGCATCATAAAGTGAAAGAGAGGATTGTAAAGGCAATCTGCAGTGAGATCAAAAGAGCTTATGGAGCAAACCCGTTGGAAAGTCCGGATTATCCGCATATTATCAACGAGAAACATTTCAATAGGTTGTGCGGTCTGCTGAGAGAAGGAAGATTGCTGACCGGCGGGGAAGTACGCGAAAAGACGTTACAGATTGCGCCTGCGCTTGTGGATCAGGTTAGTTGGGATGCAGCAGTTATGCAGGAAGAGATTTTCGGACCGATTCTTCCAATCATAACATTTTATGATGTGAAAGAAGTGATCGACAGTGTGAGAAGCAGACCGAAACCGCTGGCGCTTTATCTCTTCACAAAGAAGAGAAGTGTTGAAAAAGAGATTTTGAAAAATCTTTCTTTCGGAGGAGGATGTATTAATGATACAGTGGTACATCTGGCGACAAGTCATCTTCTTCGGAGGAGTTGGAGAAAGCGGAATGGGTTCCTATCACGGTCAGGCAGGGTTTGATACATTTACGCATAAGAAAAGTATCATGAAGAAGTCGCTTATAGTTGATGTTCCGGTACGCTATGCGCCGTACAGAAAGAAACTTTGGATCGTAAAAAAACTGATGCGGTAAGTCAGTAGAATTTATTATAAGCAAAAAGGATATGTCAGATTGGCATATCCTTTTTGTGTCATGTGATTTTGTATGTACGATTCTGTGTAAAGTTATTTATGCAAAGATCTCAGATAGTCCTGAAGATCTTTCAGAGCATTGGAATAGCGGGAAGAATGCATATGTGGAAAGGCTTTTACAATACGTTTGTGGAGTTTACTGGAGTGATTGCGCAAATCCCGGTAGTGTTCCAGCAGTTCTTCCATATGTGCTCTGATATCTTCGGTAAACTCTTCTCTGCGTTCCCTGATATCTTCAGAAAGCTCTTCTCTGCGCTCCCTGATATCTTCGGAAAACGCCTCTCTGCGCTCCCGCACATCTTCGGAGAAATCCTCCCGGCGTTCCTGGAGCTGCTGTACCAGTTCATCAAAGTGTTTTTTGTAGTCATCTTTGAACTCCAGTGTTCCCATAACATTTTTGTAAATATTTTCGCCGAGTCGGTCGGAAATGGAATGAAGTTCCCCGGCAATCTGTTCCATGCGCTCAAGACGTTTGTTCATCTTGAAGATACCGGAAGCGGTTACATAAGTGTCAATTAGAATCGTAATTCCGAAAACGGCGATGAGAATCCAGCCGAGTGTGTGCGGCAGGAAACGGATCCCTGCTGCGACAAGCGGATGAAATACTTTGACGATAAATACGCAGGCAACACCCCAGATTAATGAAAACAGCAGGCAGACATAGCCATTGAGATTAAGGGGCATATTGGAATAGTCCCACCAGCGGCTGTGGAATAGTTTCTCAAGGAGAAATCCGGTCAGCCATTCCAGAGCAGTAACGACAATTGTTGAAACAAGATAGAGAAGAAACAGGTTATCTGAAACGGTGTCAGGAACAAGATGACGGTGCTGACGCCAAAACCGTAAATCGGACAGATAGGGCCATTTAGAAAGCCGCGGTTTACGAAATGATGTTCTTTAAAGGCGGCAAAGGCAACTTCGGTGCACCAGCCAAGAAATCCGTAAATAAAAAAGTTTAAAAGATAATGATACACGATAAATTCCGTCCTTTCTGGTAAGTTTGTATTATGTTGATATATTATAAGCGGAAATAAGAGCTCTGTAAATAAAAAACTAACTTTTTACAGGAGATTTGCTGATAAAACAGAAAGAGAATATAACAGTAAATAAATTGATTTTTTTTAATCTCTTTTAACTGCTTTCTTATCCAGTTGCAGTGGAGTTCTTGCGGCAATTTTGGCGTATATGCTAGAATAACCACCATAGTAAGATAAGGGAGGATACTGATTATGGGAATGACGATGACGCAGAAGATTCTTGCTGCCCACGCAGGACTTCCATCCGTGGAGGCAGGTCAGTTAATAGAAGCAAAATTAGATGTGGTAATGGCCAATGATATTACCGGACCTATGGCTGTTCCGGTATTTTATCAGATGGCAGAGAAAGTGTTTGATCCGGAAAAAGTAGTGCTTGTGCCGGATCATTTTACACCGAATAAAGATATTAAATCAGCGGAAAACTCAAAGTCTATCCGGGAGTTTGCAAAGAAGCAGGGACTGAAATGGTACTTTGAGATCGGACGTATGGGAATTGAACATGCAATCCTTCCGGAAGCAGGAATCACTGTGGCAGGAGAGTGCATTATCGGAGCTGATTCACACACTTGTACATACGGGGCGCTGGGAGCATTTTCCACAGGAGTAGGAACGACAGACATTGCTACAGGAATGGCGACAGGTGAACTTTGGTTTAAGGTGCCGAGGGCGATTCAATTTGTGCTGACAGGGAAACCATCGCCGTATGTGAGCGGCAAAGATATTATCCTCCATATTATCGGGAAGATCGGTGTAGATGGAGCGCTCTATAAATCAATGGAATTTGTAGGAGACGGCATTTCAGAATTGTCTATGGATGATCGCTTCACAATGGCAAATATGGCAATTGAAGCAGGAGCAAAAAACGGAATCTTTCTTGTGGATGAAAAAGCCGAGAGCTACATGAAAGAACACTCTGAGAAGGCATACAAGATTTATACGCCGGATGAAGATGCTGTGTATGATGAAGTGGTTGAGATCAATCTTGGTGATGTACGGCCAACAGTAGCATTTCCGCATTTGCCGGGGAATGCCAAGACGATTGATGAGATTGAGGCAATGGAACCGATTAAGATAGATCAGGTTGTGATTGGTTCCTGTACAAATGGACGTATGGAAGATATGAGACGGGCAGCTGCCGTTTTAAAAGGTCATACAGTACATCCGGATGTGCGTGTCATTGTGCTTCCGGCAACGCAAAAGATCTATAAACAATGTATCAAAGAAGGCATTGTAGATATTTTTATTGATGCCGGATGTGCATTCTCTACACCGAGCTGCGGACCATGTATGGGAGGACATATGGGAGTGCTTGCAGCAGGAGAGAAATGTGTTTCTACGACAAATCGTAATTTTGTAGGTCGAATGGGGCATGTAGATTCACTGATTTATCTGGCGTCACCGGAAGTGGCGGCAGCCAGTGCAATTGCCGGTTATATAGCAAATCCTGAGAAAGTAGGTGACAGATCATGAGAGCGTGCGGACATGTATTTAAATATGGAGATAATGTAGATACGGATGTTATTATTCCGGCAAGATATCTGAATTCTTTCGATGCGAAGGAACTCGCAAGTCATGCGATGGCAGATATTGATCCGGAATTTGTAAATAAGGTGCAGGAGGGAGACCTCATTGTTGCGAATAAAAACTTCGGATGTGGTTCTTCCAGGGAACACGCACCGCTCTGTCTGAAAACTGCCGGCGTAAGCTGTGTCATTGCAGAGACTTTCGCCAGAATTTTTTACCGCAATGCAATTAATATTGGACTTCCGATCATTGAATGTCCGGAGGCAGCGAAAGGTATCGAAGCAGGCGATGAAGTAGAAGTTGACTTTGACAGTGGTAAAATTTATAACCACACGAAAGGAACCGAATTTCAGGGGCAGGCATTCCCGGAATTTATGCAAAAGATCATAAAGGCCGGAGGGCTTGTTAATTATACGAATATGAGACGATAAGAGAGTGTTTGATACTTCCCGCAGGCTGGTGGAATGGATTTTTGCGGACTGGTGGATATAGTTGACTTTGACAGGAAGAAAATTTATAATCTACAGAAGAACGGAAAGACTTATAGTTACTGAAAATTTGCTGTCAAGGGGAGCGTTACTGTGGAAGAGGGAAGAAAAGGCATCGGAGCATTATTAGAACGGCTGAGGACAGAGCAGGGCTGTACGATGGAGCAATTAGGGAGAGGCATCTGTACACCTTCACAAATTGAAAAAATAGAGAAAGATGAACAGTCGGTGGATCCTTTTTTGATCGACCGACTATTTGGCAGGCTTGGAAAATCGACAGAGAGGCTGGAATATGTATTACCGATCGAGGCATACGAATTATATGAATTTCGTTATCTCATACAGACGAATATTTGCAGACGACAACTGGGAGAAGCAGAAGAACTTTTAAAAGCTTATGAAAAAAGAAAATCAGCGAATCGCCCGCTTCATCGTCAGTTTATTGCGCAGGAGCGGGCGCAGATTGGCTGGCTGACCGGACAGAAAAAAGAAGAGATTCTCGCATTGCTCAGTCAGGCAATGAGTGAGACAATGCAAACAGTAATGGGAAGTGCTTTTGAAGAAGCGCTTTCGCACGGATGGATCGACAGTAAAATAAAGCTTAGTGCGGAAGAATTAAAGCTTATTTTATTTCGGTGGGAAATATCCAGAGCATCTGTTTATGAAAGACGGGCGGAAGAGATATGGGCTGTCCTTTCTTATTTGAAAAGGAAGGAAATGGATGATTCAGAATTTGTGAAAGTATTTCCTTATGTAGTGTTGCTGCTTGGAAAGAGCGGTTGTCTGGAAGAACAAAAGGATGCATTGGAGAAAGAAACGAAGAGAGCGCTCTCGATTTTAAGAGACGAGGGGAAAATTGCATACATGCCGGAAATCCTTGAGCAATACAGTAAGCTTTTGGAAAAACGGGGAGCGGACAGAGCATTTCTTTGTATGCTCAGGCAGGAGAGGAAAAGTCTTTTGGAAGTATGTGAATTTTATGGAATCCATCTGGAGAAAATAAGTTTATTTGAACATATTTTGCGAAGATTTCAATTAGATTATGAACTGATTCAAAAGACGAGACAGGAGAGAGGAATTTCACAGGAAAAGTTAAGTGACGGAATCTGTGAGTTACCGACGATTTCCAGAATTGAAAGAGGTCACAGGAGTCCGCGTGATAAGAATTTATGCCGGATTTTGGAACGTCTTCAGAAAGACAGAAGGCGTATGGATACAATCATTGAAACGGATTCTTATGAAGTGGTTCGGCTGAAGAAAAAATATAATCGGATGTTACTTCGCGCACATACGCAAGAGGCAATAGAAGTATTGCAGGAGTTGGAGCGGTATCTGAATCCGAAGCATTTAAGAAACCAGCAATTTCTTAAGGCTGAATGGGCTAAAGTAAACTATGCAGCTAAGAAATGGGATGCAGACAAGTGTTTAAAAGAGTTGGAAAGCGCCTTGAGAATGACAATGGATGTGGATGGGACTCGGTTAGGAAAGCATGTGATTTCTGTGGAAGAAAATAGCATTTTGAATGAGATGGTATTGATTTATAATGAACAGAATCATGTAGAAAAAGCAAAGGAAATTTTGCGGTTAGAATTACAGTGCTTTAATGATAGTAAAGTATGTTCAGTATTTCAAATTATGGAGAAAGGATTAGTACAAAGTAATCTGGCAACTGTATATGAAGAAAATGGTATTACGAAAGAAGCTATCGATCTGAGTCGGAAAAACAATCAAATGAATCTTGAAGCTGGAAAAGGGAACACACTTGGACGATCATTGATTACAATCGCTGGGGCGTTAGAGCAACAGCAGGATGATTCCTGCGTTGCATATTTTCAGTGGGGAATGGATCTGTTGAAATTATATAAAATAGACTGGAGATACGAAATTATGGTGGAGTATGTGAATCGATCAGAGTTTCAGTATCGTGATAAATTAATCATGTGAGTTATCGCTTCCCCCACCGGTAAAAAAATTATATGGAAAGTTGTCGAAAAAACTATGACGTTTTGAGAGAAAAATATTTTTCTTGAAACGTCATAGTTTTTTGTATAAAAAAGCGGTATTGTAAATGCAACATTTATTGCAGAACTATTAAAATAAGTTTGAAAAGGATATGAGGAAGAGAAAGGAATGAAAGATTTAAAAAGAGTTTTGTATAAAATAATTATTCAAAATAAATTAAACTGTGTTTACGCAATTGGATTAGTGCTTGTATTTTCAAGTATGCAGCTATATTTACCTATCTTATTGCAGCAGTATATTGATTCCAGTGCAAAATCTCTGGAATTATCAGTCTTGATGAGTATTGTAGTATTGTACTTAGGAATTTCTGGTGGAATATGTTTTTTAGGAATCTTAAAGGATTGGAATGTTTCTAAAATTGCCTGGAAGGGAACGGATAAACTTCGTGTTGAGATTGTAGATAAAATACTTTCGTATGATGAGAAATTTTTCCACAGAAATACTCCGGCGCAGGTTATCGAATCATTGGAAAATGATCTTGCGGCATTGGAATATTTTATAGAAAACACATTAATTCCAGCTTTTATGAATTGCATTTATATGATAGGAGTTTTAATTGTTTTTTGGAAAGTAAATATATGGGCTGCTATATTATTTTTTATGTTTCTTGGTGCAGCATTATATATTATTTATGTTCAGCAAAAAAAAGATTCGGATATTATTTTAAGGGAAAGAAAATCACATTCTGATATTAGTGGATTTGAAAGTGAAATTATTAAAAACAGGAAAGTGGTAGTGATGGCAGGAAAGGAATATCCTGTATTAAAACGCCTAGAAAATAAAATGGAACAAAGGATTCCGTTAAAAATTGAATTACAGAATTACTATTATCGAGTGTGGATTATTACACTTTCTCTTTTAGCAGGGGTAAA
Source organism: Coprococcus sp. AF21-14LB (assembly GCF_003458885.1). Classification (NCBI taxonomy): domain Bacteria; kingdom Bacillati; phylum Bacillota; class Clostridia; order Lachnospirales; family Lachnospiraceae; genus Coprococcus; species Coprococcus sp. AF21-14LB. The sequence continues at coordinate 10,685 of NZ_QRVX01000050.1, forward strand.
TATAATTACACTATTTATTGGTGGTGTTTTGTATTTTGAAAATATAATTTCTCTTGGAGTTGTATATTTGATGTATTCTTATGGGAATATGTTAAAACAGCCTTTTGAAGAATTACAGATGCATATTCAGAATTTTTTGGCAGCGAAAGGAAGCTGTGAAAAGCTTTCTGAAATACTTTTTTATCAAAATTTGGTTACAGATGGAGAGAGAAGTTCTGTAGGGGCATTTGAAGAACTAGAATTAGAAGATGTTTCGTTTGCTTATGGAACAGATTCAATTTTGAAACATGTTTCTATGAAATTGCCAAAAGGAAACATTATAGGTGTTTTTGGAGAGTCAGGGGCAGGGAAATCTACTGTTAGCAAGTTAATAAGCAAAATGTTAGAACCGCAAGAAGGAAAAGTACTTATTAATGGTATTGATATTAGAGATTATAGTATTCAGGCAATTAGGAATACAATGGCATATGTCTCGGCAGGGAATTTGATATTACCTTCTGATTTTCGTGACAATTTACGCTTATATAATCCACATATAACAGATGATGAAATTTTATTTGTGCTTGAAACAAAGAATCTTCTGAAATATTTTTCTTTTGTAAAAGGGAAAAGCGGAAAAGAGATTTTGGATATGCCACTTACAAAAGATATGTTTTCGAATGGAGAAGCGCAATTACTTAATTTGTGCCGTTTATTTTTTGTACAGAAACAGATTATTATTTTTGATGAAGCATCTGCTATGGTAGATGAAAAAATAGAAGAAAGATTTAATGAGATTCTTCGCCAGTTGACGCAGGATGTTACCACTATGATTATTACTCACAATGTAGAACGTTTGCGAGAATGTGATTATATTTATATGATGGGAGACGGAGAAATTGTTGAAGAAGGAAAAGTGTCTGATCTTGAGAGTATGGAATGTTCTTTGTTTAATAAATATGCACAAAGGAGTTGGAGAGAATGAAGGAAGGAATAAGAAGTATTTTACGTCTTAATAAATATTTATTAAAAAACAGAGGGCTTTATATTAAATATGGTTTTATGAGTTTAGTGTGGTGTTTTGCACCATTTGTGCTTGCATTTTTAGTCAATTTATTGATGGATGATTTAAGTGTATATAACGAACAGCGTTATTTTATCATTTTATTGCTTTATACAATTTTGACATATATTAATATTTATTATGCAAGAAAAAGTGGAATCGTAGAAGCAAAAATCACTTCGTATGTGGAAAAAATTTTGCAGTTAAATGTTATGCAGCGGGTTTTAGAAGAGAAAGAAAAGGAATGTGATGATATCGGAGTTATGACAGACATACTTGAAAATGATTTTAATGTGTTAGAAAGTATGCTATTGATTCAGGTAGAATTTTTTTGTAATATTGTTTCTTTTTTGGGGCTTTTCTAATTGTTTTGCAAATCAATGTTTATCTAACATTTTTTGGATTTTTGCCGATTGTGCTATTAAGTAGTTTAGTAGGATATTTTGGGGACAAATTAAAAATGCGCTTTGAGGATGCGAGAGAAACTAATATTGATTTTTCGGTAATGACATCTGATATTGTAGGGAATTATGAAGTTTTTCAATTTTTAGCAGATCGAAAAAGTGTTATGAATGTTTTTTTAAATAAATGTCTGCAGCGCGGTAAATATAAAATTAGGAAAAGTATATATGTGTTTGCCGTGAATCATTTTATAACATTCATTAATAATTTTTCTGTTATATTGATATTGTTTTTGGCTGCTGTTTTCCAGAAAAAAGCAGCAATTTCGATAGGAGCATTAACACTGTTTATTAATTCTATTAATACAGGATTTTCGTTTTTGCAATTGTATAATAATGTAGTTGGGGCATTGAAAGTGACAGAATCGTCAATGGAAAGGGTATGTGAACTTTTTCAGATGAGTTGGGAAGAACTGCCGTGTATATTGACGAAACTGGATAAGCCTATGAAAAAAAGCGAAATAATATCAAAAAAAAGTGTTGGAATTACTTTTAAAAATTTCCGTATGACAGAGGATGACATTTTTCATAATTTCACTGTCAAATCAGGTGGGATTATGGTTGTTTCAGGAGGAAATTCTTCTGGAAAAAGTTATTTATTAGAATGTATAATGGGCTACAAACCGTATGAAGGAGAGATTGTGTTTAGCAATTCAGAAGAGAATCTTCAAGTAGGTTTGCTGCCACAAGAAACTTCGTTATTTTGTGCAAATCTACAGGAAAACGTGGCAATCTTTGATGAGACAGAGAATACGGATATAGCTTTTTCTATTGGGAATCTAACAGGGAATGTACGGAATTGGAATAAAAAATCAGAAACAGAAATTGGTGTTAATGGTAAAAATTTATCAGAAGGTCAGCGTCGGCGCGTAGCTATTGCGCGAGCTGTTCAAAATGGAAGAAATATTTTGATGTTAGATGATCCTTTTTTGTTCCTTGATAAAGATAATCGAAAAATCATTTTACAGAATTTAAAATCACTTAAAAAGACTTTAATTATTGCAACGAATGATGAAAATATTATTCGGGAATCGGATATTCAGGTAAAATTGAATGAAAGAAAAATTGGAGAAGTGATTATGCAATAAAAGAGAAATTCCTAAGAAAACATAGACTATTTCTGCGGCTTGGGATGAGCGGAGTGTATTCAGTGATTACCGCGGCGATTCCGTTTATTATAAAGCTATTGTTAGACGGAAATTATTTGAATCCGAAAGGAATCACCACGCTTGCGGGAGGTTATCTTGGGATTGTGATTCTCTTAAAAGCGATTGCATCAGGGAAGAATCTTTTGATCCTGGATGAGGCGTTGTCAGCAGTGGATCGAGAATTATCTGAATATATGACAGATCGGATTTTAGAGATGAAGGACAAAACTGTGATTGCTGTTACGCATAATTGCGCAAAAGAGCATTTGGCGAAATATGATTTTCAGATAGAGTTAAAAGGAGGAAAACGAAAGGAATGAAACGGACGTATCATATGAGGAATATTTTATTGAAGCATAAGCTTTGGCTTGTACTGATTATAGTTTCGGCTGGTTTTATGGCGCTTCAGGAAGTTCTGAAGGCCTATGTGATGCAGTATACCCTGGATGCGGCGGTACATAGATCTATGCAGGAATTGAAAACAGCATTGTTTTTGGCAGTAATGGAATTGCTCTGTGTTCTTGTAGTTTATTTGATGCATCACTATTGCAAAGAAAGATTTGTACAGAAATGCATGGTATCTTTGAGAGAACAGTGGTTTGACAGTATTCAGAAAAAAGAACTGAGTGAATATGATTCACAAAAATCAGGAGAATGGCTTGGACATTTTACATCAGATGCAGAAATGCTTCAACAGGATTATCTTGAGAATTTTTTCGGAATGGTGGAAAGTATTATTGTAGGGATTGCATCGCTGGTAGTAATTGTAAAAATTCATTATGCGTTTCTCATTTTTATTGTTGCAACCTTCTGGATACCGGTTGCAGCTAATCAGCTTTTTGCGAAGCGTCTGGAAGCATCGAAGAAAGAGGTTTCAAAAGCCAATGGAATATTTGTGGGAAAGACAAAGGAACTGTTGGAAGGATTTGAAGTAACGAAATTATATCGTTTGACGAAGAAGATGCGAGGTTCATTTCAAACTGTGAATGAAAAGAGAGAAGAAACACAGTTTTGTGCACAGTATACAGACGATGCGGCAGAAATATGCAGTTTTGCAGGTTCCCTTCTGATCTGGCTTGGAAGTTATTTGCTTGGCGCCTGGTATGCGGTGCGCGGACTGATGACGACCGGAGAAATTCTAAATGCAGCTCAGCTTCTAAATAATGTAGTGAATCCTCTTTACAGTATTTCAGGTCAGTGGATGCGAATGAAAGCGGCAGATGGTGTGTATCGTGAGATTCAGAGAAACTTGACCGTCAGAGCGCAGATGTTGAAGAAGAAAGATTAGAAAGTTTGACAGAACTTCCAAAAGAAATTTGTTTTCAGAATATTAGCTTAAAACAGATGGAGAGAACCATTTTTGCAGATGTAAATCTGCGCATGGAATCCGGAAAGAAATACCTTGTGACGGGTGAGAGCGGAAGCGGAAAATCTTCTCTGATAAAAATTCTGCTGAATATTTATACGGACTATACGGGCAATGTACTTCTGGCAGGGAAAAATTACCGTGAGCTTGCAAAGGACAGCTGGTATCAATATATCTCTGTGGTGGGACAGGACAGCTTTGTTTTTCAGGATACAGTATATCGGAATATCACATTGTTTGATACATATCCGGAGGAAGAGGTGCAGCGTGTTGTAAAACTTTGCTGCTTAGAGGAATTTGTAAAACATCACGAGGAAGGGTTGGAGTACCGGATTGAAGAAAACGGTAGGAATATTTCCGGAGGCGAGCGGCAGAGGATTTGTCTGGCGAGGGCGTTGATCCGCAGACCAAAGATTCTGATTTTGGATGAGGCTACTTCTGCGCTGAATCAGGAGATGGCGCATCAGATAGAAGCAAATGTGCTGTCGCTTGAAGATACAATGGTACTTGCAGTTTCCCATAGAGTTTTTGAAGATTTGAAAAATCAATATGACGCAGAAATCCATTTTGATGGACAGACAGCCTGTATATTGTAAAAAACAGAGATGCCGGTAAGATTTCATGGAAGTCTTATCGGCATTATTTCATTTAGCCATTGCGGGACAAAACATCTGCAATCATTGACAGTGCTTTCTGGCGAAGATATAATCCCATCTTTGACAGTTAGAAAAAGAAAAAATCGCTGTATCCCTCATGTTTACTGGGGTATAGCGATTTTTGTCGTTGTTTCGAAATATAGTAATTTATTCCT
>NZ_QRVX01000051.1:0-15427 GCF_003458885.1 Coprococcus sp. AF21-14LB
CATAGCAGTTCTTGTGTATATGTGTAAGGTTAAGTGTGGTAACTCAACAATACAACATATATTCAAAAACTGCTACTTTTTTTGTTAAAAAAAAGTGGAAAATTCACGTACCTGGGGCTAGCCGCCGCGCTAGCGGCTTGGTACAATCCATATATACAGTTACCTATAAACATTATATCAAGGATAAGGTTTGCATATGGATTTACAGAGATTGACGATTGGACAAATGGCACAACTGAACCACATTTCAGAGCAGACACTCAGGCTCTATGACAGAGAAGGGATTTTGAAGGCACAGGAAGTTGATCCCGAGACAGGTTATCGGTATTATCACATTTTGCAATCGGCCCGCATCGATTTGATTCAAAATATGAAGATGTATGGTCTTACATTGAAAGAGATCCGCAGTCTGCTTGATTGTGGAGGTACAGAACCGGTAAAAGAGAAATTAGAAGTGCAGTATGCAGATATTTGCAGCAGACTGCAGGAACTGGAGCAGATTCGGGGAACGCTTCGAAGGGTTTTAGAAAACTATAAAAAAATACGAAGCACTTCCTAAAAATGGAGAGATTTTTCTGGAGTATCAGCCTGAAAGAAGAATTTACAGCTGTTTTTGTCAACAAGATTTTTTTCGGGAAGATGAATCTGGGTATGAATACATGTTAAGACAGATGAAAAACCAGTTGATACATAATGATGTTCCGCTGTCATTATTTTGCAATATCGGGACGCTGATTCGAAAACAGTGTATTGCACAAGGGAATCTTTCTTCGCATGAAGTGTTTTTATTTGCAGATGACCGATTAGAACATTGCGAGATTCTCCCTGCCGGGATGTATGTATGCATATGTGAGGATGATTTTTCAAAGGAGGCAGTCTGCGCCAGAAAACTGTTAGATCATATTAAGAAAAGCGGCTATACAATTGCGGGAGATTATATTTGTGAAGTAGTAATTGATTTTCCTGTGATGGAAGAAGAGAAGCGGAAGATGTTCAGCAAGATGCAGATTCCGGTAACTTTATCTTGACTCTATACATACAATAGGCTTTATGATAAGAATATAACAAAAGTGCACTGAAAGTAATTCTAAGCAGAAGATGCAGGAGGTATTGTATGGATCGAAAAGTTAAGTATGTACAATATGGATGTGGAAGAATGAGCCGTTGGTTAATGAGGTATGCAATCGCAAAAGAATGTGATCTTCTTGCAGCGTTTGATGTGAATCCGGCCATTGTTGGAAAAGATGTTAGTGAGATTATTGGAAATGGTTACCCGGAAGTGGGTGTGAAAGTATCTGCCGTAGAAGACGCGGACAGAATGATCGGAGAATTGAAACCGGATGTGTGTATCATTGCGACAAGAAGTACAGTTGCCGAGTTGGAGGATATTTTTACAATCTGTGCAAAACATGGGGTAAATGCAATTACTACCTGTGAAGAGGCATTGTATCCATGGAATTCTTCTCCTGCACTGACAGCTAAACTGGATGCATTGGCAAAAGAAGGCAGATGTACACTGACTGGCGTAGGTTATTGTGATCTGTTCTGGGGTACTATGGTAACTAACTTAATGGGTTCTTCTTTTGAAGTGAAAAAAATTGTCGGCAGCAGCTGGTATAATGTGGAAGATTATGGAATCGCACTTGCAGAGGGACATGGAGCAGGACTTCCACTGGATAGATTTGAGACAGAGATTGGGACATGTAATCACTGGACTTCCGATGAGATTAAGCAGAAAGTGGAAAGCGGAGAATATGTTCCGTCTTATATGTGGAATCAGAATGGCTGGCTCGCAAGCAAGCTTGGATTGACAGTGGTTTCTCAAACTCAGAAATGTGTTCCTTGCACATGGGAGACTGATTTATATTCAGAAACGCTCGGAATGACTATTAAGGCTGGTAATGCAACGGGTATGAGAGCAATTGTTACAACTGAGACAGAAGAAGGAATTATTTTAGAAACTGAGTGCGTAGGAAAAGTATTTTCTCCGGAAGAATTTGATAAAAATGAGTGGACACTGTATGGAGAACCGGAAACAACAAGTATTGTAAATAGACCGGCCACGGTAGAGCTTACATGTGCAACTCTGGTTAATCGTATTGCACAGCTAATTGATGCTCCGGCAGGATATGTAACGACAGACAAGTTTCCGTATAATGAGTATATGCTCCGGCCAATCAATGAATATGTAAAAACGAAATAGAACCGAAAATAAAACGAGCCTCTGTTGCCAGCGGATGATGCCGCGGCAGCAGAGGCTCATACTTTTATGAGAAGATTTCCATACTTCTTTTTAAGATTCCTTTCATATGCGCGATTGCCATACCATAGTTGCTGACAGGTATGTTCTGGTCTTTGGCACAGAGAAGGCGGTATTTCATTTCGCGTTCATTTAGCATACAGCCGCCGCAGTGGATGATGAGACGGTATTTTTGCAGTTCTTCAGGAAATTCCGTTCCGCTTGTGAATTCGAACTGCAGTTGTTTTCCTGTATGCTTTTGAAGCCAGGCTGGAAGCTTTTCAGTACCAATGTCGCCGCACTGGCGGTGATGGGTACAGCCTTCCGAGATGAGAACAGTATCCCCGTCTTCTAGCTGGTCGATCGTAAGAGCCCCTTCTGAGAGGAGACTCAGGCTGCCCTTGTATCTGGCAAACAAGATAGAGAAAGAAGTTAATGGGAGTTCTTGCGGAGTAAGCCGGGCAACTTCTTCAAATACCTGGCTGTCAGTAATGACAAGCGCAGGTTTCTTGCCAAGTGATGCAATTGTACCGGGCAGTTCTTCCGGAGATACAACAATGGAAATACCGTGACCGTCAAGGATATCCCGGATTGTTTGCTGCTGCGGAAGGATGAGGCGGCCTTTTGGAGCTGCTTTGTCAATCGGAACAACAAGAATAACAAAATCAGAAGGAGCGATCAGATCCCTTACAAGGCAGCTGTCGGATGCATTATCAGGAATCTGTGCGGCAATCATTTCTTTTAACTCCTGAATATGGTAGCCGGTAATGGTGCTGACACAGATTGTATTGGAAGACTCCTGGATTTCTGGAAGTGTTTCACACCAGTCAATTTTATTTAAAACAGTAACGTAAGGAATTTTTTTATCGCGGATCCGTTTTAAAATTGCTTCATCTTCTTTTGTAAATCCGACAGAGGCATCCACTACAAGGATGGCAATATCCGTTTTATTTAGAACTTGATATGCTTTTTGGATTCTTTGAGCGCCCAGATCTCCGATATCATCAAGCCCTGGAGTATCGATGATGACAACCGGGCCGAGCGGGAGCAGTTCCATTGCTTTCGAGACGGGATCGGTTGTTGTTCCCTTTATGTCTGAAACGATAGCAAGAGACTGTCCGGTAATGGCATTGATCACACTTGATTTACCGGCATTGCGTCGCCCAAAGATTCCGATATGGATGCGGTCGGCGGCAGGTGTATTGTTCAAACTCATAAGTCTCAGTCCTTTCAAAGTATCAATCATAGAAATTATTGTGAAAAATTAGAACCGAAAATCACGTTTTCCGCCCTGTTCCATTTCTTTCAGGTACTGAACAACTCTTTCTTTTACTTTTTCATTCGGAATGTTTTCCAGTTCTTTTTGAATGAGTGCTTCTCCGACTTTCTTTGTCTCAGGAGCGGCATAGTCTTCCAGATATTCTTTTAATGTCATCAGAGCATTTGGATGACAGCAGTTCTGAATCTGACCGCTCTTGCAAAGAGACATGAAACGATCTCCGGTGCGGCCTGCGCGGTAGCATGCAGTACAGAAACTTGGAAGATAGCCCATATCCATAAGCCATTTCACAATCTCGTCCAGTGTACGGGTATCGCTTACGTCAAACTGTGCTGAATTTTCTACCTCCGGCTCCGGTTCGGCATAGCCGCCAACGCTTGTCTTAGAACCGCCGCTGATCTGGGAAATACCAAGATGAAGGACGCGTTCACGGCTCTTCTGGCTTTCTCTTGTGGAAATGATCATACCTGTATAAGGAACCGCAATACGGATGCAGGCAACAATTTTTTCGAAAATGTCATCGCTGATACTGTTATCAAAGTCATTAACATCAATATCATCAGCAGGACAGAGGCGCGGCACACTGATCGTATGAGGACCAACGCCCCATACAGCTTCCAGATGTTCTGCATGCATCAGAAGTCCGGCAAATTCATAGCGATATTTATCAAGCCCAAAGAGGACACCACAGCCGACATCATCGATACCGCCTTCCATTGCACGGTCCATAGCCTCCGTATGGTAATTATAGTCATGTTTCGGTCCGGTTGGATGGAGCTCCAGGTAGCTTTCTTTATGGTATGTTTCCTGGAATAAAATATAAGTTCCGATACCGGCTTCTTTTAACTTGCGATAGTTTTCCACAGTAGTTGCAGCAATATTCACATTGACACGGCGGATCGCGCCGTTTTTATGCTTAATGCTGTAAATTGTTTTAATGGATTCCAGTACATATTCAATTGGGCTGTTGACAGGATCTTCGCCTGTTTCCAGAGCAAGTCGTTTATGTCCCATATCCTGAAGTGCAATAACTTCCCGGCGTATTTCGTCCTGTGTCAGTTTTTTGCGGGCGATATGTTTATTTTTTAAATGATACGGGCAATAAGTACAGCCGTTGACACAATAGTTTGAAAGATAAAGCGGTGCAAACATAACAATGCGGTTTCCGTAGAAATCTTTCTTGATCTGTTCTGCAAGTGCGAAGATTTCCTGTGTCTTTTCCGGAAGATCACATGCCAGAAGGACAGATGCTTCCCTGTGGGAGAGGCCTTTGCGCTCTTTTGCTTTTTCGATAATTTCTGAAATGAGCTGTTCGTTGTGCTTGTTCTGTTCAGCATAGTCAAGTGTCTGAAGAATCTCTTCGTGATTAATAAATTCGTCTGCAATTCTTGATTTTGGATCATAGATAGCCATAATATTGTTCTCCTTTTCTTATCTTGTAAGCGTGATGCCGTTTATGATATTACTTTTGAGTCGCCGCGGGCAGTGACGACAGTATAGCCCATTTCTTTCATGCGTATTCGAAGTTCTGCAAGATGCTCTGCTGCTTCTAATCCACTGAAAGGTTTATTATCATACAAATGATAGTGTTTTCTTGTGTTGGACGGTGACAGGTTAGGCATAATTACATTCGCTCCGGCAAGAATGCCGAGTTCTCTTCCGTCCGGGCGGATGGCGCCGAGTGCTGTAGTAGCCGGAAGAAGCACTTCCGGGATCATAAGCCGTACAAGACCGAGTATGAATAATGTCTGTTCGATCGTACCGGAAGCTTCTTTGGCAAACGGGGTATCGTGATGAGGGATAAATGGGCCAATGCCGATCATGTGCGGCATTAGATCTTTTAAAAAGAGCATATCTTCTGCCAGATGTTCTGCTGTCTGGTATGGAGAGCCGATCATCATGCCTGCACCGGTCTGATAACCGATCTCTTTCAGATCATACAGACATTTCTGACGGTGTGAAGCTGAAAGAGAAGCGGGGTGAAGCTTCTGATAATGTGAGATGCTGGCAGTTTCATGGCGCAGCAGATATCTGTCAGCGCCTGCCTCAAAGAGCGCCTGATAACTGTCATGGGATTTCTCGCCGGCAGACAGAGTAACAGCACAAGCCGGAAAATCCTTTTTTATCTGGCGAATGAGCGCGATCAGACGTTCATCGGTAAAGTAACCGTCCTCTCCGCCCTGCAGCACAAAGGTACGAAAACCGAGGTCGTATCCGACCTGACAGCAGGAAAGGATTTCGTCCGGTGTGAGCCGAAAACGATTTGTGTTTTGATTGCTTTTGCGGATTCCGCAATAATAGCAGTCATTTCGGCAGTAATTTGTAAATTCAATTAGACCTCGGATGTAGATTTCATGTCCATAGACTGCATCGCGGACTTCTCTCGCCTGCGCAAAGACATATTCAGACAGTTCCGGCGTCTGACTGCTAATGAGTTCGATCCACTCTGATTTTGTAAGGCTGTGTTCAAAACGCAGCTTATCAACCAATGTTTTCATATATGATCTCCTGTTATCTTTTATCCTTTATTTCAGCGGGCGTCTTTGCATAAATTGTTTTAGTGCTGATGCCGGAAAGCATACCAATCTTTCCGGACAGAGCGCTGATAATATCGCCCGGTGCATCTACCGCTATGCTGATAATGGAAATATTACGCTCCCGGTAAGGGATGCCCATGCGTCCGACGATATATTTGCCGTAAGAACTGAGAAGCCGGTTCAGATCATCAATGTGTTCTGTGCTCTCCACGATAATTCCGATCAGAGCGATTCGGTTGTCCATAAGGTATCCTCCTCGTAAATATAAAAATACCCATACTTGGCGTATGGGTATAAGAAATAGGCACACAGTTATGTGTACATATTACCAAATCTTAAATCTCACGCCTTTTTGCTTAGGAAAAACCTTTGCAATTAGTACTGTTTTAGTATATCACAGGTGAAAAAGAGACTGCAATAATAGATATTTTATTATCATGTATGATAAAATATTGACATTGAATTCTGGGATTGATATAATTTGACTGAAGTTTAAACCATAGTCCAAAAGGAAGAGATAGAGATGACGCTAATTACGAATATACAAAAATATTCCATTCACGACGGAGATGGGATCCGGACAAGTGTATTTTTTAAAGGATGCCCGTTAAATTGTGTGTGGTGCCATAATCCAGAGACACAGGCATTTCAGAAGGAAGTCATGTACGATGAAGAGAAATGTGTCGGCTGCTATCGATGTGCAGAAGCCTGTCCGGAACATGCGATTAAGAAGATTGACGGAAAAGTATGGACGGATAAGGAAATCTGTGAGCAATGCGGAAAATGTCTTGATTATTGTGTGAGAAATCTCCGGGAAATTGCAGGAACGGAATGGGAGATTGAAGACCTCGTGAAAGAACTGAAAAAAGATGAGATGTTTTACGAGGAATCAGGAGGCGGTGTGACTTTATCCGGCGGAGAAGTCATGTCTCAGAATATGAATTATATAGAAAAACTTGTGAAAAGGCTGAATCAGGAAGGGATTTCTGTTACAATAGATACATGTGGATTTGCACCGTATGAGAACTTTGCGAGAATCCTTCCGTATATTGATACATTTTTATATGATATAAAAGTTATGGACCATGAGAAACACAAAAAATATATCGGAGTGGATAATACATTGATTCTGGACAATGTCACCAGGCTCAGTCAGGCAGGAGCAAGAATTTATATCCGGATTCCAACGATCAAAGAAGTAAACGGTGATTTGGAGAGCATGGGTGCAATCATTGCATTTTTAAAAGAAAATGGAATTCATCCGGCACAGGTCAATCTCCTTCCGTATCATAATACAGGTTCCGGAAAGTATGGTAAGCTTGGGGAGCACTATGAAGGCTCAGATCTTCATACACCATCGAAAGAAGAGATGAAAGAGTTTCAGCAGTTGTTTATCCGTGAAGGATTTCAGAATACAAAAATAGGAGGTTAAGTTCATGGAAGAGAGAGGAATGAACGCAAGAATTAAAAATCTGCGCAAACGCAGTCTTGACACAGCGGCACATATTGATATGGAGCGTGCCAGAATTGAAACAGAGACATATAAGCAGTATGAGGGAGCTGTTTCTATTCCGGAATTAAGAGCGCTTGTGTTAAAAGAGTATTTTTCAAAGAAAACACTGTATATCGGAGAGGGAGAATTGATCGTTGGAGAGAAAGGAAATTCTCCACAGGCCGCACCGACATTTCCGGAACTTTGCTGTCACACGGTAGAAGATATGCACATTATGAATGATCGTGAATTGATCAGTTTTAAAGTGCGTGAAGAAGATTATAAATTCCAGGAAGAGACGATTATCCCATTTTGGGAGAAACGTTCTATCCGCAAAAAAATCATCGACAATATGACACCGGAATGGAAATCTGCTTATGAGGCGGGAATCTTTACAGAGTTCATGGAACAGCGCGGTCCTGGACATACGGTAGGTTCTTTTAAGATTTATGAAAAAGGCTTCCTGGATTACAAGGCTGAAATCGAAGCTGCAATCGCAAAACTTGACTTTGCAAATGATAAAGAAGCTTTTGAAAAACGGAATCAGTTAAGAGGTATGGCAATTGCCTGTGACGCGATCATGATTCTCGGAGAACGCTATGCGGCATATGCAAGAGAGCTTGCAGAGAAAGAAACAGATGAAACTAGAAAGCAAGAGCTGCTTCAGATTGCAGCAAACTGTGATGTCGTTCCGGCACATGCACCTCAGACATTCTGGCAGGCAATCCAGACATACTGGTTTGTACATTTGAGCGTAACAACAGAATTGAATCCGTGGGATGCTTACAGTCCGGGAAGATTGGATCAGCATTTGAATCCATTCTATGAGCATGATGTGGCAGAAGGTACTTTGGATGATGAGAAGGCATTGGAATTATTAGAGTGTCTTTGGGTAAAATTCAACAATCAGCCGGCTCCGCCAAAAGTAGGAATTACTCTGAAAGAGAGCAGCACCTATACAGATTTTGCAAACTTAAATACAGGAGGAATCACACCGGATGGAGAAAATGGTGTCAACCGCGTTAGCTATCTGATTCTTGACTGTATGGATGAAATGAAGCTGCTTCAGCCGAGTTCTAACGTGCAGATCAGCCGTAAGACGCCACAGAAATTCCTGAAACGTGCCTGTGAGATTTCCAGAAAAGGTTGGGGACAGCCTGCTTTCTACAATACAGAAGCAATCGTACAGGAGCTTTTGAATGCAGGTAAGACTTTGGAAGATGCCAGACGAGGCGGTACAAGCGGATGTGTTGAAACAGGTGCATTCGGAAATGAAGCATACATTCTGACAGGATATTTTAACTTGCCGAAGATTTTTGAGCTGACATTGAATAACGGTTATGATAAAGTTGCTAAGAAACAGCTTGGACTTCAGCTTGGTTATGCAACAGAATTCAAGACATTTGATGAACTTTTTGATGCCTATAAGAAACAGATTGAGTATTTCCTTGATATTAAGATTCAGGGAAGCAATGTCATCGAGAAGATTTATGCAGACTATATGCCGGTACCGTTCCTGTCAATTATTACAAACGATTGTATTTCTAAAGGAAAAGATTACAATGCAGGCGGCGCCCGCTACAATACAAATTATCTTCAGGGTGTTGGAATCGGAACAATTACAGACTGTGTTGCAGCTGTGAAATATAATGTTTATGACGAGAAGAAATTTACAATGGAAGAGCTGATGCAGGCGCTGGATGATAATTTTGAAGGCCATGAAGTGATCTGGAATCTCGTAAGCAATAAGACGCCGAAGTATGGAAATGATGATCCGTATGCAGATGAGCTTATGAAAGAGATCTTTACATTCTATCAGAAGAGTGTAACAGGACGTCCGAATATGAAGGGCGGTACATACCGCATTAACATGCTTCCGACAACCTGTCATGTATATTTTGGTGAAGTCATGATGGCAAGTCCAAATGGACGTCTGGCGCATAAGCCTGTTTCAGAAGGAATTTCTCCGGAGAAGGGCGCTGATGTGAATGGACCTACAGCGGTTGTAAAATCTGCTTCCAAGATGGATCACCTTCAGACAGGAGGAACGCTTCTGAATCAGAAGTTTACACCGAGTGTTGTTGCAGGAGAAGAAGGGCTTGACCAGATGGCAAATCTGATCCGTTCTTACTTCAATATGGATGGACATCACATTCAGTTTAATGTAATTGACCGCCAGACTTTAATCAACGCACAGAAACATCCGGAAGATTACAAAGATCTGATTGTTCGTGTAGCCGGATACAGCGATCATTTCCGTAACTTGAGCAAAGCACTTCAGGATGAGATTATTGAGCGTACAGAACAAAGCTTCGAATAATCTGTATATGAAAATCTCAATACGATAAAGGCACCATTGATTATTTTTGAAATTTCATGTAACATAAAGAAGAAATACGAATATGTCGGTCAGAAATGGCCGGCATATTTTATATCTCAATGCAGAGATAGGAGACGAAGAAAGAAGGAATATAATGAAAATCAGTGGACTTCAGAAACTGACACTGTTAGATTATCCGGAAAAGGCAGCATGTACGATCTTTACATGCGGATGTAATTTCCGATGTCCGTTCTGTCATAACGCATCACTTGTAACACATACGGAAGATGCGGGTAAGCTTGCGGAAGAAGAGTTAATGGCATTTTTGGAGAAGAGAAGGGGAATTTTGGACGGTGTTTGTATTACCGGAGGAGAACCGCTTCTCTGGGATGACTTAGATTGTTTGTTGGCGAAGATAAAAGAGCTCGGATACCTTATTAAACTGGATACAAACGGAAGTTCCCCAAAGCGACTAAAAGAACTGGCGCAAAAGGGACTGATTGATTATGTTGCTATGGATATTAAAAATGCAAGGGAGCGTTATGGAGAGACAATAGGAATTCCGGGATATGATACTTCTGCGGTAGAGCAATCAGCAAAATGGCTCTTGGAGGGACATCTTCCCTATGAATTCAGAACAACTATTGTCAGAGAATTTCATAAAAAAGAAGATATTTCCAGAATCGGAGAATGGCTTTTGGGGCAAAAAAATACTATCTTCAGAAGTTCGAAGACTCGGAAGACGTGATAGAACAAGGGCTTCACAGTCATACAGATCAATGGATGAAAGAGGCGGGAGAGCTTGCGGCGAAGTACATGAAGAATGTATATTTGCGCGGAATTGTATAAATTATCAGATAACAAGATATGGTTATACACAATTCATGTATACACTATATCTTGTTCTTCTTTTATTGACACCCCGATTTGACAGTGCTAAAATGAACATCACACGGGGAGAACGAAATGAGAACAAGAAAGGAAGATAGCAATGTATCAGGTAATCAAACGTGATGGTAAGATCGCAGAATTTGATTTGAATAAAATATCAGTAGCAATTGCAAAAGCATTTGATGCACAGGATAAACAATCTCATCCAAGCATCATTGACATGCTCACGCTGAAAGTGACAGCAGACTTTGAACCGAAGATTAAAGATGGGTTAATCCAGGTAGAAGAGATTCAGGACAGTGTAGAAAATGTCCTTGTACAGTCAGGATATTCCGATGTGGCAAAGGGATATATTTTGTACCGCAAGCAGCGTGAGAAGATCCGCAATATGAAATCTACATTGCTTGACTATAAAGATATCGTGGACAGCTATGTGAAAGTAACAGACTGGAGAGTGAAGGAGAATTCCACAGTGACGTACTCTGTTGGAGGATTGATCCTCAGTAACTCCGGTGCGATTACTGCGAATTACTGGCTTTCAGAAATTTATGATGAGGAGATTGCCAATGCACACCGCAGCGGCGATATTCATATCCACGATCTTTCGATGCTGACAGGGTATTGTGCGGGATGGTCATTAAAACAGCTGATTCAGGAGGGATTAGGCGGTATTCCGGGTAAGATTACATCTGCTCCGGCGAAACACTTGTCTACACTCTGCAATCAGATGGTAAACTTTCTTGGAATTATGCAGAATGAATGGGCGGGTGCGCAGGCATTCTCTTCCTTTGATACCTACCTTGCACCGTTCGTCAAGACAGATCATCTCACTTATGAACAGGTAAAGAAATGCATTGAATCCTTTATTTACGGGGTAAACACACCGAGCCGCTGGGGAACACAGGCGCCGTTTTCCAATATTACACTGGATTGGACAGTACCGAATGACCTGGCGAATCTTCCGGCGATCGTTGGCGGCAAGGAGATGGAGTTTACTTACGGAGACTGTAAGAAAGAAATGGATATGGTCAATAAGGCATTTATTGAGATTATGATTGAGGGAGATGCCAATGGAAGAGGATTCCAGTACCCGATTCCGACCTATTCGATCACAAGTGATTTTGACTGGTCCGATACAGAGAATAATCGTCTCTTATTTGAAATGACAGCAAAATACGGCACACCGTATTTTTCTAATTATATTAACAGTGATATGGAACCGAGTGATGTGCGGAGTATGTGCTGCCGTCTGCGGCTGGATCTGAGAGAACTCCGTAAGAAATCAGGCGGCTTTTTTGGAAGCGGCGAGAGTACAGGATCTGTCGGTGTTGTAACGATCAATATGCCAAGAATCGCATATTTGTCAAAGAGTGAGGAAGCGTTTTATCATCGTCTTGACCGGATGATGGATATTGCAGCAAGATCTTTAAAGATTAAGCGGACAATTATTTCCAGACTGTTGGAGGAAGGATTGTATCCATACACGAAGCGTTATCTCGGAACATTTGATAATCATTTCTCAACCATCGGTCTGATCGGTATGAATGAGGCAGGGCTGAATGCAGACTGGCTTCGTGCAGATATGACTCATGAATGTACACAGGAATTTTCAAAAGCGGTGTTAAATCATATGAGAGAGCGCCTTTCTTCTTATCAGGAGGAGTACGGAGATCTCTATAATCTGGAAGCAACACCGGCGGAATCAACAACTTATCGGTTTGCAAAACATGATGTGGAGCAGTATCCGGATATCATTACGGCAGCTGAACCGGGCGGAACACCGTACTATACGAACAGTTCACATCTACCGGTTGGTTTTACAGAGGATATTTTTGATGCGCTCGATATCCAGGATGAGCTGCAAACGCTTTACACATCCGGAACGGTATTCCATGCATTCCTCGGAGAAAAGCTTCCGGATTGGAAGGCGGCAGCAACGCTTGTCCGCAAAATTGCAGAGAATTATAAATTGCCGTACTATACGATTTCACCGACATATTCTGTATGTAAGGATCATGGCTATTTGAGTGGAGAACAGTATTCATGTCCGATTTGTGGAAACAAAACAGAAGTATATAGTCGTATTACCGGATATTATCGTCCGGTGCAGAACTGGAATGACGGAAAAACGCAGGAATTTAAAGAGCGTAAAGTCTATAATGTGTTAAAATCCGGCATGGAAGGGCACACAAATGCTGCGAAAGAAGAGACGGCAGAGCAGTGTGCAAAGCAGATTTGTACAGAGCAGATGTGTCCGAAAAGTACAGAGAAGGTGAAAACACTTCTTTTTACAACAAAGAAATGTCCGAATTGCAGTATTGCCAGAAATACGCTGGAAGATGCAAAGATCGATTATGAGTTAGTCGATGCGGAAGAACATAAAGATCTTGCAAAGAAGTATAAAGTGATGCAGGCGCCGACACTTGTTGTAATCCGTAATGGAGAGGTCGAAAAAGTGGCCAATGCATCCAATATCAGAGCGTACGCAGAGCAGATTTAGGAATGGAGAACTGCTTATGAAGATAGCATTCATGGAAAATGAATTTTGGTACGGAACCTGTGTAAAGTATGGCATGCAAATGCCGATCGGACCGGAAACAGAGTTGGAATTGGATTTCAGGCAGAATCCGACTCCGAATCAGGCAATGCCGCTGTTAGTTTCCACAAAGGGCAGATATCTCTGGAATGAAGCAGGATTTTGTTTAAAGGCGGCGAAGGGAATACTGGAAGCAGAGGATACATGTGAACTTGGAGAGACCGGAGGACATCTGAGAGAAGCGTATCTGGCGGCAATGAAAAAGCATTTCCCATTTCATAAAATGCCTGCAAAAGAGTTATTTCAAATGCCTATCTATAACTCCTGGATTGAATTAACATTTGATCAAAATGAGAAAGATATTATGAATTATGCAGAGAATATTCTGAAGCATGGGATGCCGGCCGGTGTGCTTATGATTGATGATGGCTGGTCTGAATGTTATGGAGACTGGAGATTTCACAGCGGAAAGTTTCCGGAACCGGAGAAGATGCTGGAAAGACTGCATGAGATGGGTTTTAAAGTAATGGTATGGGTTTGCCCGTATATTACCGCTGATTCGGTTGCTTATCGAGAAGCAGAGAGAGAAGGGATTCTCATTTGTACAGAAGACGGAGATCCATATATTGCAAAGTGGTGGAATGGATATTCCGCAGTACTGGATCTGTCGAATCCAAAGACGGAGGAGTGGCTTCACAGGCAATTAGAAAATCTGTGTGCAATTGGTGTGGATGGATTTAAGTTTGACGCAGGAGACAGCATTTACTATCGTGAAGATAATGTGACCTACAGGAAGATAACTCCGGATGAGCAGTCTCAAAAATGGGCGGCATTCGGAGAGAAGTATCCGTTTAATGAATTTCGTGTGACATTTCGTGCAGGAGGGAAGGCGCTTTTACAGCGTTTGTGCGATAAGGAACATTCCTGGGGAGAGACCGGGATTGCTTCTCTTATCCCGGATACACTGCTTCAGGGAATTACAGGGCATCCGTTTGGCTGCCCGGACATGGTTGGCGGCGGAGAGTATCTGAATTTTCAAAATATGGAACATTCCGGATTAGATGAAGAATTATTTGTCAGACATTGCGAGATTGCATGCCTGATGCCGGCAATACAATTTTCGGCAGCGCCATTTCGTGTGCTTACAAAAGAGAACTTTGGAGCGATTCAAAAAAGTATTTCGGTGCGGGAGAAATATCTTCCTTACATCATGGAACAACTGGAAGAAAGCAGATGTTCAGGAGAACCGGTCATACGCTATATGCCATATGAGTTTCCGGAAGAAGGTCTGGAAGAAGTAACAGATCAATTTATGCTTGGCAGCAGATATCTTGTAGCACCTGTGTATGAGAAAGGGAAAACAGGCCGTGAAGTATGGATTCCGAAAGGAAAATGGTTTTATCAGGGCGAGGAACTTATCTCCGAAGGAGAGAAAAAATATTATGAATCAGAGCCTGGGGTACCGCTGATCTTTGAACGGATAAAAAAATAGATTTTGGTGATTTTGTCACAGAACAGAATTATTTTTTGGAATATAATGTGCTCATAAAGAAAAGAAAATTTAAGGAGGACAATATTATGTCAGCTATCAATATTAATACAAATAATTTTCAGAGTGAAGTTATGGATTCTGAGAAACCTGTTCTGTTAGACTTTTGGGCATCCTGGTGTGGACCTTGCCGCATGGTTGTTCCAATCATCGAAGAGATTGGAGAAGAACGTTCTGATATTGTTGTAGGAAAAGTGAATGTGGAAGAACAGCAGGATTTGGCAAGACAGTTCCGGGTAATGAGTATTCCGACACTTGTTGTGATCAAAGACGGAAAGGTTGTGAATCGTTCTGTCGGTGCGAAAAGTAAAGATGAGATTCTTGCAATGCTGTAAGAACCAGAATATGAGGAGCAGTGGGGACTGCTCCTTATTTTTGTTTGCGCGCCATGGGCGCGCTCTAACGGGTGCAAGTCCCGAACATGCCCAGGTAGTGGGAAGTGTATAGCTGAACAGCAAGGGTGTCCATCGTGAGATGGAATCTGAAGGAAGCTGTAGGCAAACCTCTGGTCCGACGGACAGAAATCGCATAGAAGGCTGGGTTCCGAGAGATAAGTTGGCAAAATACAACGAAGTCGGATTACT
>NZ_QRVX01000052.1:0-15072 GCF_003458885.1 Coprococcus sp. AF21-14LB
TTTATATCTTCTAAACTCAAACCGTCTATTTCCTTTGCCCGCCTTTGTGCGGGCTATTTTCATTCAAAAGTTCGACGAAAGTCGAACTTTCCTATAAAGTAAAAAAAGCACCAACCATTTCTGATTGATGCTTTCAAATTATTTTGTTTTTGTAAATCTGTTTAATTGCGTATCCACATCTCGTCCACCGTACATAACACGGATAATCGTAACCACTTGTGTATCATCATCCGGAATATATAGAACAAGATAATTGTCTACTGGCGCTACACGTAGCCCTCGACTTTTCCATGGTTCCAATTCATATTGTCGATATCTCTTCGGCATATGATCAAGATCCATAATACATGCCTCAAGCCTATCAAGCTGACCACTTGCATTTTCTGGTGCCTGCAGTTCAAAAGCAATGTATTCCAAGATTCCACGAGGTCTATCTCGGCCTGATCTGAAATCACGATATCATAAATCATAAATTGTAATCCTTGCGGATATCAGCAAAAACAGATTTTGCTGATCTAGTACGACCAGCCTGCATATCCGCATATCCTTTCTCTAGTTCTGCATTCATCTGTGCTTCTGATAATGCACTAACGTCTACAGGACGAGCGGATGGCATTTTCACTTCAAAAGGAAGTCCTCTTTGAAGAATAATTTGTTTGTAAAACATATTTATTGCATTGGATGCAGGAATTCCTAATGCTGCTAAGATTCCTTCTGCCTGTTCTTTTACATCAGGCTCAATACGTGCATATAAATTTGCTGATTTTGTTGCCATAGTAAACACTCCTTTCGAGTTTTCTCTAACTATATTATATCCATTTGTCCTGACGAAAGCAATACAAAATCAGCGTTTTACAAATTGTTTATACTCCAAAATCTACCAGTTGATTAAAATTTGTCGAAGTCCTCCTGAGTCGCCACTTCCTTATATCCTTTATAATCATCGTTACTGTTTTCAGCATACATATCATTCACGAGGCCAATGGTAAGCAAATCCAGGTCTCGGATACTAATCCCCAGCTGTACGCAACGAAGCAAAAATAAAGGTGTTGTCATCGGGCGATCTGTTGGACGAACTTTTTTTTTAGCACTTACATCCGTTTGAACATTAAGACCCCAAAGTTCAATAAGCTGTGGAAGCACCTGATAAATGAAAAATGTATTAAATCCATCCAACCACTCTTCCGGTGTGTCTGGAATATTTGCATCTGCGTGCTTGGCCATCACATACGCAATGTTCTCGAACATCTCAAGAGAGAATGTATCAACATTCATTGATTCACCCGTAATAACTTTTCCTTCTGTATATTCCATTGTATATGCTGGATTTTCACTTGTACCACATCCAGCTAAAGAAGTCACAAGCAAAACAGCCATTGCAAGCATAAATAAAAACTTCTTCATAAACCACTTTCTCCCCATTCCTTTTATTTTCTCAATTCTGCTACCATTCTTTTAAGTATTTCATCAACCTGACCGGCGCGTTGTCTGCGCTGGAAGGAGCCATTTTCTTCTTTGGCAAGCCAGTTAGAAAAATCATATTGCTCATGTGACCAGAGCTTTCTAACATCGACTTCTTCAAGTCTGCCTAATTTTATTGTCGCCATATAAGCCACCTCCACCATATTTAGAACATATAATTATTTTATAACGGCGGTTGATGAAGCAAGTGCTCTTTTGATTGCTCCTTGAGTTCATCATAAATATCACCATAGTCAGTGGCCCATTTCAAATGAAGAAGCATATCATATACTTCATTGTCATCGCTCTCGCTATATTTCATTAGACAAGTTTATAGATGATAACAGCGACGACGATACTAATCGCAGCGGCTGGGAACCAACAGATAACACTTCAACTGAAAACTCAGTTCTCAGTCTTATGATGATCGACGATCTCATCAACGAGGTGTCCCTGAAGTACCCAGAAGCT
This sequence comes from Coprococcus sp. AF21-14LB, assembly GCF_003458885.1. Lineage (NCBI taxonomy): Bacteria > Bacillati > Bacillota > Clostridia > Lachnospirales > Lachnospiraceae > Coprococcus > Coprococcus sp. AF21-14LB. The sequence continues at coordinate 1,933 of NZ_QRVX01000052.1, forward strand.
AAAGCAATCTTCTCTCTTCTGATGGACGATCCACAGATCAGTAATGCTCTGAAGCAGGTCAACTTGAAAAAGGGAAAGAGCCAGACATATGAGTACGTAAAGAAAATGCAGGCATACGCCAAAGAACTCTACAACAAGAATTATCGTTAATTTACAAGCAGCGGCCGGACACCAACTCTCCAGCCGCTTTTTTCTCACTTTTCTTATCGTTACAAGGTGAATCCCAGGGTTCATTTTTCCTTGTTATCTATCCCCTAGTGTCAACCCTACCTTATGGACCAGTTCTCACAAAGCCATTTTCAAACATAAAAAGAAAGGCTTTCCAAGAGCAAACCGTACTCATTAACGATAGCTCTCTGAAAAGCCTTTAATTTACCACATTATTCTTACTTGCCTGGGTTCACCTTTGACATCAAGACAACCGTCTCAACGGTACTTTCATTGTCCCAACAAATATCTGTCGTCTCCCCGTTATTGAAATACACCGGGAAGCGAAACTTGATGTGCTTCAGAAATCTGCCATCCGCCTGCTCCTGCTCATAAATATCCACCTGTTCTACAAAGCTGTTTAAAAATTCTTTTTTCTCCACATCGGTGAACTTATCATATAGTTTATCAAAATACAATAAGAATTGATAGACGTTCTCTTCTGATATTTTTTTCTGTTTGATATTCAGCAGACGGTTCTTGACTTCATTGGTGCTGTTCTCTACACCTTCGATTTCATCATACAGCCGATACAGACGGGTTTCCATATCCTGATATTTTTTCTCATAGAATCTATCCGTAATATCCAGGCTGTCCATCTGCTGACCAAGTCTCGATTTTGCTCCTGTCAGCTGTCTGTGCTGTTTTTCCAAATTTTCGATTTCTTTTTCAATTTCAGCTGTATCAATCCTTGAACCGATCTTTTTTCGGATTGCTTCTTCAAATTTAGGATTCTGTACCAGCTTTCGGATAACCTCTTCAACCGCATTGTTAATCTTATCCTCATTCCATTGCTTGTGGTAACCGCATTTATGACCATCTACCAGGCGGCGATGTTTACACGCATAATAAAAATAGTCCTTATATAAAGTCCCGTCTTTCCTTTTCTTTCGATTCACGTTTCCGTACATCCCACTGCCACACATCGGACATTTCAGGATTCCAGATAAAATATGTTCATGATCCAGGCTGTGTATCTTCTCATATTTCACTCCGGTTTTTTCTCTTTTCTGATGTGCCAGCTCCCAGTCTGTTTCTGAAATAATCCCATCATGAATACCATCGTGTAACATGTAATTTTCCTGCTTTACAATACGATATTCATTTCGTGTTCCGGAAACCTTCTCATTTTTTCTTCGTCCGTAAGCCAGCTTTCCACAGTAAACCGGATTATCCAGAACACCTTTTACAAAAGAAGCAGCAAACGCATCCAGTGTATTATTCTGTCTCTTTTTCTTTTTATATCCGTGTTGATTTAACCATGTGGCAATCGCAGCGATTCCCATATTGGTATGAATGAATTTATCATAGATCAGGCGGATAATCTCTGCTTCATCCTCTGCGATCTGCAATTCTCCATTGATCAGTTCATAACCATAGGGAGCAAATCCACCATTCCATTTTCCCTCTCTGGCTTTCTGCTTACGTCCCTCCATTGTCTGAACAAGGATATTCTCCCGTTCAATCTCAGCTACGGCAGACAATACCGAATCATCAGTTTCCCGCTGTCTTTGGAACTGTCAATACCATCCTCCACACAGATCAGATTTACGCCAAAATCCTGCATCCGCTGCAGAGAACTCAAAACATCTGCCGCATTACGACCGAATCTGGAAAGTTTGAATACCAGTACAAACTGTACATCATCTATACCATTTTCAATATTGTCTAACATCCGTTGAAATTCCGGTCTGCCTTCCACACTTTTACCGGATTTTCCTTCATCCGAAAACTCCTGAATAATCTCCATGTTCTGATACTCAGCATATTTTCTCAGTTTCTCTCTCTGGGCATCCAGACTGTAACCATCCACCTGCATGGTGGTGGAGACTCGTATATATACATAACATCTGATTTTTTTATTTTTCATTGGTATTCACCTCATTGTTTAGAGCATTTCATTGTCCCAACTACATTTTACTATTCGTTCCAACTGTATTCAATATCTGATCTCCATAAATTTTTAAATCTCATTGACATATTTCCCCCTAAAACATATAATAATGATAGAGACAGGAATACCTGTCATCGAAAATATTGTCCGCTCACCGCTGGCGGCTTATAAGTAAACGGCTCGAAAATATGGTTCGCTCACCGGAAGCGTCTAACAAATGTCCGGCTTGAAAATTCTCAGCCCTGTCGCATGGCAGGGCTGATTTTTATAGGTGATGAAATGATTTATCAGGAAGGTTACGTCTACCACATAAAAGATGAATATTTTGAAAAAGTACAGGATGGGCATCTCATGCAGAATAAGGAAAACGGAACATACCGTCCTACTTTTTATTGCCTTCGGGATGAAAAGACCTCCTTACTGTGGATGGTTCCATTAAGCTCACGGGTACAAAAATATAAAACCATTTACGATAAACAAACACAAAAATATGGACGCTGCCTAACCATCGTCCTTGGTGAATTTGATGGAAAAGAAGCGGCATTCCTTCTTCAGAATATGTTTCCTGTCAGAGATTATTATCTCGATCATATACATACACGGAACAACAATCCTGTTCCAGTAAAACACATACTCCACAAAGAAATCAGCACTAATATGAAACGTCTCCGTCAGCTCCATGCCAGAGGGAAAAAGGTTGTATTCCCTGACATCGACCGTCTGGAGCAACTCATGCTTACAGAAATACAGATTCAAGATGCAGAATGATATTTTTTATAAAAGAAAGCGGTAGCCCTGAATTTTTCATCTCAGGAAGCTACCGCTTCTTTCTCCTTTTCATTTTCTTCCTTCTCCTGTCCATTGTTTTCCTTATCTTCCTCCAGTTCCCGGAGCAGCTCTTCGCCATATTTGTCTAGCATTCGCACAAGAAAATCAATGCACCGTTCAAATTCTATATTCTGTTTCACAAGCTTCTCCTTCCCTGTTTTTTAGCTATAGTCATCTTACAAGAAAGTTTCTAGATTCTCATTGAACAGAAATTGAGTGCTGATTGACTGTTGTTATGCCATTGTCGTTCACAATTCGGAAAGTCCATTGTGTAGAACATATGTTTGTGATAAAATATAGAAAATCTAGTACCAGATACAAACAGAATGATAGGTAAAGGTGGGATTGTGATTGAATCGTTGTGATTTTAGTTCCATAATGACATGCTTAAAGGATCATATCAGCGAAAGTAACCAGATGAGTCAGCCTGAGTTTTTATACGAAATATTTGAAGATTTTATGGACAGTTCGGAAGGCAGTGATTTTTCATTGGATAATGGACTGGTCTGTCGTTGGATGACGGGACAGGCGAAGATCAGTCCCAAAATTTCTTCTTACTATGCCAAACCAAAGAGCCAGGAGAGACTTGCCGAGACAATTCAGAAAAATCTTCTGCCCCTGATGGCCGACTGCAATAAAGCATTGCAGGATGTTTACAACCTGTCTATGCAGGATGCTTCCATCTCGGAAGCAAAAAAGAAAAAACTGGCAAGCCTGTACAGACCTACGGATACACGGCTCCTTTTTCTCGCAAAGCTGATTTCCTTTGGTATGGAGCGCCCATTTGTCAAGAGGAATACCAAAAACCAGAAGCTGATCGCAGGCGGTGACCTTTCCCCGGCTGTCCTTGATTATATCATGGACAGCGAAGTGCCAAGACCATGCCGGCATTTTGTCGGAAGGGAAGAAGAACTGGAAGAATTACATACTATGCTGGAAGAAAACAGTAAGGTATTTCTCTATGGGATTGCCGGGATCGGAAAAAGTGAACTGGCAAAAGCGTATGCGAAACAATACAAAAAATATTACACAAATATCCTTTATGCGGAATATACCGGTGATTTATATCAATCGGTTACTGACCTGGATTTTACGGATGATCTGCCGGAAGACAGCGAAGAAGAACGTTTTCGGAAACACAACCGTTTTCTCCGTTCGCTGAAAGATGATACCTTGCTCATTATAGACAATTTCAATGCTACGGCTACACAGGACAGTTTTCTGCCTGTGATGCTGAAATACCGGTGCCGGATCCTTTTTACAACAAGGAGTAAATTAGACGGCCACTGTATCCTGCAGTTAAAAGAGATCCGAGAAACCTCAGCCCTTTTTCAGTTAGTATCCGCATTTTATACAGAATCTGAAGAACACCGGGTTCTTGTGAAAGAGATTATTGAAACAGTTCACCGCCACACCTTTGCGGTAGAACTTGCAGCCAAACTTCTGGAAAATGGGATCCTGCATCCGGAGCAATTACTGACCAAACTCCGTGACGAGAAAGCATCCCTCGAAAACGAAGATAAGATCAGTGCCATCAAAGACGGGCAGAACAGCAAAGCAACTTACTATCACCATATCCATACGCTGTTTTCCCTTTATTCCCTCTCTCAGGAACAGCAGGATATCCTGCGGGATCTGTGTTTCCTGCCCCTCACCGGCATCTCTGCCCGTATCTTTGCTGACTGGCTCGGGTTCACTACTTTAAACGAGATAAACGATCTGATCGAGACCGGTTTTGTCCAGGCAAATACCCGGCATACCATCTCCCTGCATCCGATGATCCAGGAGATCACGCTTTCTGAAACCCGGCCTTCGGTCACGAGCTGCCACTCTTTACTGGATTCTATCCAAAAAAGATGCCTGATGCATGGTACCGAAGTCAGCTATCATAAAAAAATGTTTCAGACTGTGGAAAATATCATGCACCTGATCGAAAAAGATGATGTTCCCAGATACCTGGTTTTTTTGGAAGATATTTTTCCGTATATGGAAAAATTCCACTACCAGAAGGGGATGAAAGAGATCCTCCGAGAATAAAACAGCTTTTAAAAGGAGGCCATCATGGTACCGCTGCTGACCAGGCACTGCTGCTGGATTATCAGGCAGCCATGGAAGAAAAAACAGAAAAAGCGATCCGACTGGAAAAGGAAGCCCTTATGCAGATCAAAGAGATCACTGCAGAGAATGCCCACCTTGTCTCCAATCTCCATGCAAATCTCGGAGGTCTTTACCGTATGAACGGTCAGGCAGCGCTTGCAAAAGAACACATGGAAAAAGGACTGCTCCTGCTGGAACAATATCAGCTGCTTCCTTCCAATGACAGCCTCCCGCAGATCAACAATTATGCCGCCCTGTTGACAGAAATGCAGGAACCTGACCGGGCAATGTCGGTCCTACGGAAACTGGTACGTATCATCAAGGACTATAATTCCGATCACTGTCTGGATTATGCGCAGGTTCAGGAATCCATGGGAAATATCTGTCTGATCACAGCGGATGTTTCAAGGGCAAAAACTCATTTTAAAAAAGCCATGAAGATCTACGAAGATGTCTGGGCTGACGAACCGGAGCTGATTGAACAAAAATATAAAGAAATCCAGGAATTATATCCTCAGATCGGTATTGCACTGGCAAAAGGAATTCTGACTTCCCAAAATAAGCAAGTATAATTTTACGGCGGACAATTTACCCGCCGTAATTTATTATTCGAACTCCACTTTTATATTTGTACGCTTACAATTAATGTGAATTATCAGTTCGTTTTTTGTATTATTTTTATCATTTTATATGCACTATCCATTTCGTCTATAATATTTATGTAGCCAAAATGTAGCCACCGTTTTTTATTCACCTCATTTATCTGTTAACGAATTTTCTATTCACAATAAATTTCATCTGATGGCTTACGCGGCTTTTTCTATCAATATAATGCTACTTTACTTTTCAGTGTCCCAAGCGCTTTCCACCCTTATGTATGGATTCACGCCGGTATTTACTTCAATTACATCAGTTATTTTGCTTTACTGATTTTCTGTTGCCAAAATGTTGCCACAAAATCAATTACAATACTTACTCTAAATACGCCCTCATATTTATTCGAACTCGCAGAGTCTGGTTTGATTCAGATTATTTCAATACAGTTATCTATACTATTGTGTATTGATAAACCACACCTTTTCCACACATTATTTTTCGTTTCACATATTTTTAGTACCAATCCAGTACCATTGCATTTTTTCATTATTGTGTGTAGTTCCGGTGGCTTGCAGGTTCGTTTGCCATTCACAGAATAAATTTCTGTCGGTTTGCAAGTCCACCTATGGAAATTATAATCTCCAAGCGATATTTCTGCAAGGAAAAATTTTGTGGTACTAATCGTTAGTACCACGATTGTTTTCTATGTACTGAGCGAAATCAATTACCTTTGCTGGCTTTCTCTTAGCAGCAATCCCTAGTCGTTCCATGTCTAATTTAAAAAGTTCACTCGGATATCCATACGCATCAAATCCCTCTGGCTGGCAGATATCTCTGTTCAGATACTCACTAAGTTCCCACTGATACTTTGCTTCTTTCTCCAGCTTCTTACCAAAATACTGTGCATTCATTACCATTCTGTTAATGCCGCCAACCGATTTCCTACCATGAGTTTTTGTTACAGTTGTATCGCCTGACATTTTAAAATACAGCCCTATCTGATCCTCGGAATATCCCATTTCCTGCATCACGCCATGAATCACACGGCTGATATACATTGTATAGTAATTCCAGTTTCTTGGTTCAATATCTGTCATTGCTATTGTATAACGATTACTGGCATTCACAATAAACACGACATTTCTTCGTTTTATTTTCGTCAAATGTGTATCCCAGCAGAACACAAGTGAAGCACGTACCTTGAGTAATCTGCTCAATACATACAAATGATCTACTGATGGTAAAATGCTGCCCCTAAACCATCGATATATAGGCTGTGGGCATGACAAATGCAATATTTTCTGGATATCTTTGACTGTATAACCGGATCCATCAAATAACTCTTTCAGTAATATTGCCGTTCTTTCCATATCAATATTCCCATACATAAGCATATGCTCCTTCTAGCAAAACTCACCTTCTGTCCAATCAAATGGATAATCCGGATCTTCCCAATATTCTTCTTTGCACCATAGTCTTTCATGCACATGAAAGCGTTCCCTCGCCAGTTTTTCCTTTTCGTTATATTATTTATGGCAGAACGGAATATATATTTCTGCCTCCCCTTTAGTACATGATACATTTTGCAAACGTGATCCACAATTTTGGAAAACTGAATCGATATCATATATCCATTTACGTGGCTGTTCCTTCTGTTGACTATGCTCATATACTCTTTCAAAATATTGTTTCCATGTATATCTTCTGCCATATTCATCATAAATGCTATAACACTTTTATTTTTTAGGCAAAACTCTTCCAGTTCCTTATCGTAAGTGTATACTTCCTTGTACAGGCAACTGAATTGACCAAAGTAGTAATCGGTTATTTTATGGTACACAGTAATGTATGGCTGGTTCAGATGGTATAAGGCAAGGGCTCAGAAAGAAGACCTGTTCCTCATAAAATGCGTTCTTTGCCTCAACCGTCAGGTCATCCAGTTCCGAGAAAACATCATGGTAGTTTTTAGGGATTTGTTCTCACCGAACGCTTCTATCCTGCTTCCATCCACAAATTCCACCTGAAAGCTCATGGAATATCCGTCTAAGACATTGGGATCGCTTCCACGAAAGCCTGCCCAGGATGCCACATCATAGGTTTCCAAAACCCTGCGTGCTTTATCAAGAGTCTCTGCATCCACCGGATAGTCAAAAAGCTCCTCTTCTTCCCCATCCCAGGCTCTATCCGTACCAGCGCTTTCTCCCCCTGCCGGATCAGGCTTACACTCCTGATTAGCTCCATCATCGTTCCATGCACATAATACGTCAATTCCTGAATATCCGGAAGCGGTGTACTCTGACTGTTTTCTGGATTCTCCATGTTCTCTGTGTCACTTCCTGCCATCGTGACTTCCGGAACTTTATCCTGCTTATTTCCAGTCCACTTTCCGCAGCCTGCGATCAACACCGCCCATGTAGTAAATGCCATCAGCAATAACCAGCCTTTCTTTCCTTTTTTCATAAGCCACTTCCATCTTCTTTTTGATCACGCTTCTTCAAAAGCATTCGGATGCCTGTTGACAGCAATAAAATAGTTAGCACAACTCTGAAAATACTGACTCCACCAGAAGACATGCCACTTTTTTTGAGTGCAGTTTTTTTATCCAGTTCTCCGCTTAGCATATTGGGTGTCGCCCCTTTTACATAAGTCAGGGTTCCCTGCTCCTGAATGCCGATTACTGTCACCATATCCCCATCGCTCTGATACGGAACAGAATATTGATAACGCCGATCGCCCTCCTCAAAGATTTCTCTGCCCATTCGCTGGGTTCCGATAAATTTTTCACCGCGGTATTTCCGGTCTGTAAGAATCGCAAGTCCTGCCTCCGATAGCGTCTCCTCATCAAATTCGTATTCTCTTCCCAGCATAAGCTGTTCGATAAATTCCTCGGACAGATGATAATCTCCCACATCTGCTGCGCCCTGGAAGATTTCCATTCCGCCCACGCCCAGATCGGAATTCCATTCCATATTTTCCTCTGTTGCCGGGAGATTCCACTTTTTCAGTTTCATTTTTTTTGCACTTCGCATAGCACGTGGGGCATAGATCGTAAGTCCCAGTTCGTCATCATAAGCCGGTTCCAGAACCTTCAGCTCTCCGCAGACAATCACAATCTTTCCATCATTTGCCGGATCATAGCTGCCCTGTCCCACATATACCACATCATCCACTTTTCCTTGAATGGCCACACGCTTTGTACCACACGATCTTACTGTAGAGACAGCACAAAGTAAGCCGAGCAGTATCACGATAACTGCACCTGTTTTTCTATTTTTTCTTGGTTTCTGGGTTTTCTTCATCTTCACACCCCTTTCTTTCCAAATCATACATCACTGCTCTTTACTGTCGCTTTATGGCCAGGGATTCATGATCATATAAACAGTCATGACAAATAATGGTAATACAATGAATAACGGCAGCGCCCAGTTTCCCATTGTCTCCCTGACATTCTTCCAACGCATAAGTAAAGTTTTCCTGTTCTCCCTCTTCTGGTGAATGCGTTTTCGTTTTCCATTTTCCAGAAGCTGAAAGATCACTGGTGAATCATAAACCTCAATTCGCCCAAATACGGCAAATCCTACCATAGAAATCGGAAGTGCCAGACACAGCCAGATGATATTGTAACTATAATCCAGCTGCTGGAACAGGGTCCAGTCACCGGAACCCATACACTTAAATGCAGTAAGGATCCATGCCAGAATGCAAGTGGAAGCATTCACCAGCAGAAGGATCATCACAATCTTTACGATACGCCCCGGAGAGTAGAATCCCAGCTGTACCGGAAGTTCCTTTCCGCCAATAGTTTCAAAGAACACCGGTTTTATGGAGTCTTCTGGTTTCTTCTTTTCTTCTTCGCTGATACTTTTAAGAATCTTTCTTCGAACTCTGGCCTCTCTTCCCTTACTGAACACCGTAAACAGAATCAGCGCCGCCACCAGTCCAGCCATGCCAACCAGTTCAAACAGTTCCTTCAGATCCATCGGCACTCCGCCATAATTCCGGAATGCAAAAAAGAAAAAAATCATCACTGCCAGCGTTCCAAGAAGCGGCTCGATCACCCAGGGATAGGTCCTGGTTTCTTTTTCCGCCAATACAGATACTTTGCCTGTCTGCCCGTTCACTGCCGCCTGCACTTCTCCGCAATCCATAAAATAGACCGGAAGAAATGCCGGCAGACGAAGCAATGCTTCTGACTCCGGACACAATGCCAGACCGGTTGTCTGCATCGTGTGCTCCACAGTCGGGCGATATTCCTCTGCCACCTCTTCAAACACACGGCGTCTTAACTCCGCGCCATCTGCTGTCGGAATCTCTGCTGCATGGCCTGCAATATATCCAAATTGAAATGGCTCCAGTTCATCCCACAAAAATGGTTCCATTCCATTTAATAACAGATTGTTGCAGCGATCCGTCACATTGACTGCCACATGCTCCAGAAATCCTCCGCATTCATAATGTCTGTTGGAATTGTCTCTGGTCACGACAAAACGGATAGGTCCGCGGATCAGTTCATATGGCAGATAAATTCCTTTTAATTTTTTCTTATTTTCCTTTAAAATCTGAGCTTCGCTTTTATCATGATGCTGCTCGATCCATTCATCCAGTCGTTTTTCTGCCTGCTTCCGATTCAGTTTAAAAGGAATCAGCATCTCCGGGAAACCTTCTCCCATCTGGACATCCGAGCGCAGAACCTTGGACTGGCAGAAAATGCAGGTCTCTGCCACTTCATGTTCTTTCACAATCACCCGTGCTCCACAATTCGGGCACTCACAGGCAATCGTCTGACTGTCCGGAAGTTCCTGCTCTAACAAAGTTTTTGTAAGGCTCCGAAATTCCCGAAGCTTTTTTAGCGGAATCTCTGTTCCTGTATTTCCTCCACAGTTCGGACAGTGGTAATTCTGTGTCACAACGTCAAACTGGGCAGGTGCGCCACAGGTGGCACAATGAATGGTCATAATCTTTCCCTGATTCATACCCTATCCTCCCTTGATCCTGTTTTTATGCCCAAGGATCTGCTTCTTTTGGTATACGGATTCCGGTTAAGAGCTGCTGTTCCCACAAGAACCACTGTCCTGTAGATGGTTTATTCCGGAGCTTTAATGGTCTCGGACTGTCTGCGCCACTACACACGACATATAAATTAAGATACCCTTCCCCTATCTGGCTTCTGCTATATGCATTTTCCAATACAACAACCCGATACGGCTGTACTGGAGTATAATTATTTTCCGGAGAAGACCCGGAAAAATAGGAACGCATCAGATACTCTTTTCCACGAAATCTGTCTCTTATAAACTGTTTGTCAATTCCATTTAACGGTCTGGGACCCCGCAGAAAATCCAGCATTTTTTCTGTTTCAGATGGATTCTCAGGATAAAGGGCAAGTGATGCTACAGTTAAAGCAGCCACTTCCTCCGGGTTTGTCAATCCTGCCTGTGGCATTGCCTGTAATTCCTGTAATGTTTTTGGTAGTTTGTTTAATGTTATCTCGCTCATAATATCCCTCCTTTAGATTGGTTCCCATTCTCCGGTCAGATCATCCATTCGATAAACTAATCCAGATGAAGATACCGCATAATAATATTCTGCTACAAACTGATCGGGATGCTCTGTTCCAAGGGCAAAAAGTACACAAGCTTCCCCTCGGATCGTATCCATGCCGTCCACATCCCGGATTGCCATACCAAGTTCCAGTCTCTCCTGTACTTCAGATTGTGCAAGCAGTACATCGATTTCATTGCTGGAATAATCGTAATTCTCCCCAGCCGCTGCTACAGGATGCAAATAGAATTTTTCCACTGACCCGCTCGTAAATGGGAAAAAAGCTTCTCCTTCCATTTCATGAATGGTCAGGCATTCTCCATCCAACTCCAGCCAGATCGTACCACTTCGGGTGCCATCCGGCGTGTTCAGCCAGAATTCCAGAGATTCCCCAAGTGGATCCCCATATGCATAATTGCCATCCCAGAAAAAACGGATATCCTCCATCTCTCCATCCAAAAGTCCCCCATAATACCACATGTCCAAGGGATATCCATCCTCACCGGTCATGAAAGTAACGCTGTAAAAATAAGGTTCACCAGCATCCGTTTTAGCAGAATCGCAATACCAGCTTCCCTCCATTCCATAGAGATATCCCTCCTCCGGCATATAGGAACCCGATAAGAGCTGCTTTACTCCGTCTGTCGGCTCAATCTCTCCGGCATAAGTAAGATAATAAGGATGCCAGGAAACTTCCCTGCTTCCTTTTCTGGCTGTGACCTGTACATTGGAATAAAGATCACTGAGATTACACTGCAAGATCAGAGGAAGACCATCGTCGCTTTCCCATAACAGATCTTCTGTACGGCTCTCCGTAAAGTCATCATTCCAGCTGCAGGACTCTATGGATATCTTCCACCCATCTTCTGCCGGAACGATCACATACCACTCATCCCCTGTATATTCTATGATATGGTCTTCTGGAATCCCGTCCAAATACGGATAGGTCTCAGCTCTTTGATATTCTTTTCCCGGAAAGCTGTAGTCTGGCGTATAACCCAGAAATGAGGCTCCAAATGCTGCCCCATAATCTCGCAGCCATTCCTGTTCTTCCACCAATGCCGCTTTCCCCGCCTCCGTAAGCCAGGAAGTCGTACCTTCTTTTTGGAACTCTCCCAAATCCGGGGATTCCGTATGGTCACTCGTGGTCGATTCTTCTTCCGGTTCCACATAGTCTGGATTGGTCATTCCCAACCCGCCGTCTTTAATATCCAGGAAGGCGCAGCCGGTAAGAAATGTACAGAACAATACCAGTATTGTCAGAAGCACGCCTTCCTTTTTTCCAGTTCTTCTTTTCTTTCCCATTTGCTGTCCCTCTTCATATCATTATAAAAATTATAACTTCTTCAAAATATTAGCCACCATAATCTGAATAATCTTCTATCAGACGCACGGTATGATAAGCTTCTGTCCCATACATCTGGATCATCAGATCGTTCCAGTGAATAGATGGATAAAACCAGGCAAATTCCTGTCCGGACACATCCTCGATTACATAGCCGTCGGGCGAATTATATACATACATTGCTTCCTTTGTGTAATAGGGATTCATCTCTTGATCGTACACGGTATAATCCACTGTTCCGACCTCAAGCCGCTCGTCCGGACTGTTGAAAAATCCAGAATCTCCTGCTCCACTATACATATTGAAACTCCAGGTCTCATATCCTTCTCTCTCTGAATATGCCGGCATGGACTCATAAAGCCCTGGTGTAATCAGCAGCATCCCTATCTGCCACAATTTTCTGCCATTTTCATCTGTATACCAGCCATCCGGAGTCATATGGTTACGCAGAATATTTCCTGTTTCATCCAGATATCTGTCAGTCCCATCTATTTCTGTTTTCCAGCAGGAAGCATCTTTTTTCCTGTAGTAATCCCCTTGCATAAATGGAATATATGCTGTACCGAAATCTACAGAAAGGACATCTCCCGAAAGTGTATAACTGCCGTTATATCCTGGGTTGCTGAGACTG
>NZ_QRVX01000053.1:0-14575 GCF_003458885.1 Coprococcus sp. AF21-14LB
CTTCTGCCCTGGTCAGAAAAACTTCCGGCAGGGATTCGCAAAGCTTAAATATCGGTGGCTGCAAAGCAGCCGCCTAAAAATGTCAAGGTACTCGCTATTTTGCGTTTACGTTTAGCAAACGTGTTCTAGAAGAGTTAAACTATCCTCAAAATGTGCAATATAGTATTGACCCATCACAGAATGTGTTTGCAATTCGAGTATGTAAAAGCAATGAAGCTAAAGCTACTACATTTTCAAAACCTCGTGGAGAACAGACAAGTACACTTAGTTGTAATAACAAAAATTTACGAGAAATAGTTTGTAAACTAATTCCAAATTATGATGAAAATTTACGTTATAAGGTTACTGGCGAATATGATCCAGAAAATCGTGTTATGTATTTTGATATGGGTAATTCAGAAGAATCAACGTTCAGAGCAAAAAAATAGAACTAAGTTGATTTTAATATAATCATTTTATGGTATTTAAAAAACGACCACACCGGAGTAAATAAATACTCTAGTGTGGTCATTCTAGTTTTTAAGAGTTCCGTTTGAAGGCTTTATTAACTGTGATTTGTTAATCCCTAATTACGAACCCCATTTCCTTGTAATTTCTTTTCTTTAATTGTATAATTAAAAATACATACAAGAAACCGTATATAAACGGTATTTTAGAAAGGGGACGTATTATGAAAGTAGGGGGAGCTTTAAAATATTACAGAAGAATAGGTAATAAAACACAAGTACAAGTTGCGGAACAGGCAAACATAAATGAAAAATATTATGGTGAACTTGAAAGAGACGAATCAAGCCCAACCATAGATAGACTTGAAAAAATAAGTTATGCATTAGGTGTAGAATTGCAACAGATAGTATCTTACAAGCCGCTACAAGAAGTTAGAATAGAGATGTTTTCAGATATTACTATGGATAAGTATTTGTGTAATGCTTATTGTAATTGTTGTGGAACAGAATTTTATGCACTAGATTCTGTAATATGTCCTGTATGTGGATGCGAATATAGTGATGAAAATGAATATATAGAGATCTACGGTTAATATCCTGAACATCAGAAAGCTGCTCCGTGTTTAGTTTGTGACGGGATAGCTTTTTGAACTTTTACATGGTATGATTTATTGTGGTAAAATATTAAATAGTAGACATTTTGTTCTGGACGTTCGTGCTGTGATTATATATCATGCTTTTTGGAGCTAAAAGATTGAGAGGAGAGCTGAATTTGTTAAAGATTAAGGAAATGATTAGTAAAAAATGGAAAGAAATTATAGCTATATTTTTAATTTCTATATCAATAGTATTTTTTTACAAGATGTGGTAAAAATTTTTTTCTATTCCAATTTTTACAGACCATACATTGTAGTTTTTCCTGCAATTGTTGCAGTGTTATTAAAGATACGATGAAGGAACCGATTAAATGTCCAGAAGTATTTCCAGTAGAAGAGAGGAGCAATCCATTTATGAAAATAAAGAAAAAATTGTATGAAGATAATTCTTGCTATTATTGTAAGTATTTGTGTAACAAGTGGTGTGTTTTTTGCAATTCAAGAGATCGGTGTGTTAAGTGATTATTTTTATCCAATGGATATTGCTGTTGTTAGAAATACTTCGGAAACGAATGATTGGATTACTGTAAATTTTTCAAATGAAGAATATTTGCTTTTTGATTCGGTCTTTTACGACAAAGAAATGATTAATGATGCAAATAGTGATAGAGATGTTTTAGTTCGCATTTTGGATGAAAATAATGAGGTTATTATGGATGATGTGGCTATTGAAGTGGGTACATCTATTAAATTTAGAAGAATTGAAAAAAATACAAAATATATCGTTCAAGTTGAAGGTAATAAGGGAACATATTTTATTAATTTTGTATAACGGTTTTAATAAACAAGTGATGAAAATTTTCGAAGGACAAAGGTAAAATAGATGAAAACAGGTGTGAAAGTTTATTGCTGATCGATATGTATAAATCGATAGTAGATCAACTAATAAATATTTGTATAAAAGAACTTGCAAATTCCAGTTCATCTGAGCAAGAGAAGTGTGGAGGTTTCGCGGAATATGCAAGAATTGATATAAATACTAGTTTTAATAAAAAAACTGTAAAATCTTGCGTTGAATTTTATAGAATTTGCTATATACTAGTGGTAGATAGGAGAATTATTTAGAAGAAATTGTTGATGAAATTATAAGAAGCAGAAAAAGCTGGGGGAAATTTGAAAGAAAGACATAATTATATTGCAGCATGTTACAAGGAAGATGTGATTTTACAGAAAGAAAAAGGTTTAGATGTCCAAACTTTTACACACTTGATATTTTATAATATCCTTAGTAAACAATAACAAAGTTTTATCTTTTAGAGGAGCATGGCAAGTGATGAAAATACAGGAAACAGTAAGAAAGCCGATGACGGAAGCAAAATATCTGAATGTGGATAATACGGACAGATATCGTCCGATCATCCGGCTTTTTTATTTGAAGTATGAAAAGCTGAAGTATTGGCTGTATCAGGAAGAGGTATATGAGGAATTAAAGGAAGATGTATACTTTAGAGAATATACACCGGAGCAGTGTCAGCAGGACTTGGCAGCTTTGACTGCATGGGGGAATCTGGTAACCATTCAGGATACGAAAAAGGTTGCGACTATTGAGGAGTTTAAGAATAAAAAGTTCCGATATCAGTTATCTGAAGCTACGGTAGAAATTGAGCGAATGGTTATCCGGGTAGAGAATCTGTTTATTGAAAGTTCTTCGCTGGAACCAACATTGTTGGAGAGACTTCGTATTAATCTGAGTAAATTTTCTGAAATTGCGAAAGCAGATCAGGAGCATATATATGCATGGTGGAATGATTTGAATAATGATTTTATGCGATTGAATCAGAATTATCAGGATTATATGCGGGAGTTGAACAGTGTAAAGGCAGAAGAAATGATGAAGACGACAGAGTTTCTTGTGTTCAAAGACCGTTTAATTGAGTATTTGAGAAGTTTCGTGAAGAGTCTGCAGGTCAATGCAGCATCTATAGAGCAGTGCCTGAAGAATACAGATAGAGAGATTTTGAAGTGCCTGCTGGCGGAAGTTGTACAATATGAATTGTTGATTCCGAGAATCGATGTGGAAGTAAAGGAAGATTTAATTGCTGATAAAGTATATGGTCGATGGCAAAGCCTGGAGGAATGGTTTACCGGAGCGGAAGGAAAGGATTCCGAGGCGGCAAAAGTATTTGATACAACGAATGAAATTATACGAAAGATTACAAGGTATGCGGCAAGAATTAGTGAAATGAGCAATGCAGGGGCAAATCGGCGGGAAGAATATCATAAGGTAGCTGTGATGTTTTCAAAATGTAAGGACATTTTTGAGGCGCACAGATTAGCTGCTGTTGTATTTGGAATTGAAAAGCCGCTGCATTTAAAAGGGCTGCCGGGGCGTCAGACAGAGAGTATTAACAGTGGTGTATTCGAGGAGGAGCCATATGTTGTAACAGTAACGCCGCGAGTTCGCACATACAAAGAAAAATCAAGACGGAGCGGGATTGTTGACCGTTCGAAAGAAAAAGAAGAAATGAGACTTGTTACGATACAGAGATTAGAGGAAGAACGCAGGCTTTTGAAAAGTTATATTCGGGATAATCGTCTGGAGTTTGCGAAACTTCCGGAGATAGAACCGCATGTAAGGGATGTATTTCTGACATGGCTTTCCAAAGCGTTGGAGAATAAAAGTCTTCAAGGAAAAACAGAGGATGGGCAGGTTTATCATGTGGAAAAGTCTGATACAGAGGAAATCTGCATTTTGAAATCGCCGGACGGTAATTTGCAAATGCCGGCATATGTGATTGTATTTGAAAAAAATGAGTGAAGGGAATTTGAAAAGAAGTTATGAGAGCATTAGAAATTCTGTTGGAACGGCGTTGGATATTAAAGAGTCGGGAAAAAGAATTATATTATCAAATAAAGGATGAACTGGGGACGGTTAAGAAATTCTTGATGGAAAAGTTGGGGTATCAGGTAATCGTGAATCCTTATCTTGTAAAAGTGGAAAAGATGCCGGCGACACCGGAGAACTGGATGGGAATTCAAGAATTTACCCGGAAAATAGAATACATTTTTTTCTGTATGATTTTAATGTTTCTGGAAGAAAAAGAAGCCGAAGAGCAATTTGTGCTTTCAGAACTGACAGAATATATACAGGGGCAGTACAGGGAGGAGCAGATTGACTGGACGATATATCAGTATCGAAGACATTTGATTAAGGTAATTAAGTATTGTGTGAATTGCGGAATTCTGAATTTGAATGATGGAAGTGAAGAGAATTTTGCGAGAGATGATACAAGCGAAGTACTCTATGAAAATACAGGCGTCTCCAGATATTTTATGAAAAATTTCACACAGGATATTATGGGATATACTACGCCGGAAGATTTTGAAAAACAGGAATGGATTGATGTGAACGAAGATCGGGGGATTGTCAGAAGGCAGAGGGTGTATCGGAAACTTCTTATGACTATGGGAATGTACAAAAGTCCCGAGACAGAGGAAGATTTTGCCTATGTCCGGAACTACCGCAACATGATTCAGGGCGAGTTGTCGGAGCTTTTTGATTGTGAACTGCATGTGCATAGGACAAGTGCATTTCTTATTTTGGGCGAGGACTGCAGAATGGGAAAATGTTTTCCTGAGGAAAATACATTGTCAGATATCGTGCTTTTGATACATGGCATCATTTCAAACTGGATACAGCAGGGAAGGATTGAAGTGACTGTGGATGAAACAATCGAAATTCCGAAGGAAAAATTTCGGGAGATTCTTGAGGAGTGTAAAGAACGATATGGGAAAGGATTTATAAAAACATATCGTGAAATGACAACAGGAGATTTTTTTGAAAGTGTGCAAAGGTATATGTTGGAACTAGGACTGATTTTTTTAGAAAAAGATATCGTTAGAATCCGTACGGCAGTTGGAAAGATTACAGGACATTATCCAAAAGAGTTTTTAGAGAACGGAGGAAGAGATGAATAGCAAATGGCAGATACACAGAGTAGGACTCTTGGATTTTTGGTATTATGATGAAGAAGAATTTTATTTTTTGGACGGAAGGATGCTGCTGAGAGGAGCCAATGGTTCCGGGAAATCTGTTACGATGCAGAGCTTTATACCGCTGCTGCTGGATGGAAATATGCGCCCGGAGCGTTTGGACCCATTTGGATCCAGAGCTCGTAAAATGGAGAATTATCTTCTGGAAGAAAATGATGAACGAGAAGAGCGGACCGGATATTTGTATATGGAGATGAAACGGGCGGAAAGCGATGAATTTTTGACGCTTGGAATTGGGATGAGAGCGCGTAAAAATAAAAAAATGGAGTCATGGTATTTTTGTCTGACAGATGGGCGGAGAGTCGGAAAGGATTTTTATCTGTATAAGGAAGGGCAGAGCAAGATTGCCTGTACAAAGCTGGAACTTCGAAATCGGATCGGAGACGGTGGCCGTGTGATGGAGACACAGGGAGAGTATGCCCAGTGTGTAAACCGGCTTTTATTTGGATTTGAAACGCAGGAAGAATATAAAGAGTTATTGAATCTTCTGATTCAATTAAGAACGCCAAAGCTTTCAAAGGATTTTAAGCCAACTGTAATCAATGAGATTTTGAGCAGTTCGTTACAGACTCTTTCAGAAGATGATCTGCGTCCGATGTCTGAGGCAATTGAGAATATGGATGGTTTGAAGACAAATCTGGATACATTGGATGAAAGTATTGGGGCGGCAGGTCAGATAGAAAAAGTATATGATCAGTATAATGAAATTATGTTATATGATAAAGCATTATTGTTTCGAAAGTCGGTAGAAGAATACGATAGTTTTAGAAAACAGGCAGAACAGCTGAAGCAGGAAATTGATGACTGTAAAAGAATGCGGGAGAAAGAAGAGAAACATTATATTGAATTAAAACAAGAGCAAAAAATTTGTCAGGCGGAAAAGGAATCTCTGTCTGATAGTGATACAGTGAAGTTAAAGCAGCGGGAGGTTGAAATCCGAAGTCAATTAGAAGAGTTAAAAAAGAATATTACCGGGAAACAGCAGCAAGAAGAGGAGAAAAAAGAAAAATATCAGGAAACAGAGCAGAGAATGAAACTTCAATTTCAGAAAAATGAAATGCTTTGGGAGGAAATTGAAAACAGTTTGGAGTATATGGAGGAAGAGATAGAGGGGATTCCTTTTGATGAATTTATATTTATGAAGAAAGAGTTAATAGAGCAGAAAGGGGAGCAGTATTCTTTTCAATCTCATTCGGAATTATTAAAGGATTATATGGAAAAAGTTCATCTTGGAAAAACGATGCTAGAAGAAGAAAAGGGGTGTCAGGAAAGATATAGTAAATTTTTGCAGGAATTGGACACATATCAGGAAGAAAAGAACAGAGCAGAACGAGAAGTCTTTCAATATGAAAATCAGTTCCATGAAGTAAAACAGGAGACAATTGAATCAGTTTACCATTGGGAAAAGGAGAATACGGAGTTACATTTGCGGTCAGAGATATTGCAGGAAATGGCAAGAGAGATGGAGAAGTACACAACGGAAACGGATTATTGGGATATCCGCGGATTGGCAAATGGTGAATTTGAGCGGAAAAATCAGGAACTTTCAAGCGAGATTTTGCGGCTGAGCAGGGAATTATCCGATAAGCGTTTGGAGAAAGAAGAAATTTACGAAGAACTGGAACAGTGGAAGGATCAAAAGGAACCGGAGCCGGAATGCAGTGAAGCGGTGGAAAAGAATCGACGTCTTTTGGAAGAAAAAGAAATTCCATATTTACAACTGTATAAAGTAATTGATTTTGACAGTAAATTGGATGAATCACAACGAGCATATCTGGAAGAGGCGCTATTGCATATGGGGATATTGGATGCGTTGATTGTTTCGGAAGAATATAGAGAACAGGTGCTGGCGTTGGATGCAGGGGGATGCGATCGCTATATTTTCAGTGACGCTGCATATGTAAGAAATAACATTATGGATTTTCTGGATGTAGACAACGAAGACGAGGATATTCTCCTGTATCAGAATGTTTCCCGCATATTAACGGCAATTGGCTGGAAAGAACAGGGTGAAGAGGAGATAAATGAATCTGTAGAAAAAAATAGGACATGGATTGATAGAAAAGGAAATTATGGAATCGGAATCATTGAAGGAACGATTACGAAAAATTATACTCCATGTTTTATAGGAGCTTCTGCAAGAGAACAGTATCGCATAAAGAAGATACAGGAACTGGAAGCAGAAAGTCAGAGACTGGAAGATATCATTCAAATAGTGGAAGAAGAAATTACACAATTAAAGGGAAGGAAAAGCCGTCTGGAAACAGAGTGGAAATCATTTCCGAAAGAACAGGATCTGAAGGTTGCGGCAAAAGAATTAGAAAAGAAAACGAATATTCTGGAAGAGATAGAGTGTAAAGTACAGAACCAGAAAGGCATTGTAGAAAAAGAACGAAAAAGTCTGGATGCGGTTCGGCTGCGGGTGCAGGAAGTGTGTCAGAAGTGTTATCTGACACCGCGTTTGGACGTGTTTACGGAAGCGGAAAAGGCTTTGGCTGAGTATAAAGAAGAGCTGATGAGGGTACAGATTTCCTATGGAAATTATAGGAATGGAATTAGTTTTGTAAAGGTGCAGAAGGAATATCTGGAAGGAATTGACGCTGATTTGGATGATATTCGTTACGATTTGAACCGCATGATACAAAATGAACGGGAAAAACGAGGAAGTCTAAATTCGGTGCTGGAACAGATTGCTTTGACGGATTATGAGGAAATCAGGGAACGATTGGAACATTGTGTGGAACGATTGGAGAACTGCCGTTAGAGATCGAGGCGAGTGTTACGCAAAACTCTCATTTGGAAACAAAAGAAAAACAGCTTTTGGAAAAATTGGGAGATATAGAGGTTTCAGTCGGAACGTCCAGACAGCGGAAAAACAGATTTTGTGATGCTTTTGAAATGGAGTATCAACTTGGATATGTAGAGTGTCAGGCAGCAGTGAGCGATGATCTGGAAGAACAGGCAGAGAAGATATGCAGGATGTTTATGGGAAGCTTTGGAAATAAAAAGCACAGTGAAATTTTGGAGAATCTTCAAAATGTATACCATATGAATAGAGGATATCTGTTGGAATATCAGGTTACACTGCAGTCATTGTTTGAAGAGCTGGATGAGGAGAATGGAGTTTTTGACACAAGTATGAGACGAATTGACATTTCGGCTAAATACAGAGGAATCACGATCAAGTTTAAAGAGTTGATTGCCAGAATGAAGGAAGATGCAGAAGTGCAGCGCCGGCTTTTGAATGATAAGGACAGAGAGCTATTTGAAGACATTCTTGCAAATACAATCAGTAAGAAAATTCGTGGAAAAATTCAGGCTAGTAAGCGGTGGATTGAGAAGATGAATACACTGATGGAGTCTATGAAGACTTCCAGTGGACTTACGCTGAGTCTGCGCTGGAAAAATAAACGGGCAGAGAAAGAAGAGCAGCTGGATACGAGGGACCTTGTAGAACTTCTGCAAAAGGATGCTGAGATTATGCGTCCGGAAGAGGCGCAGCAGTTATCCAGACATTTTCGGTCTAAGATTGAAGAGGCGAGAAAATCTGCAAATGATCTGGGAAATGTGCAGTCATTTCATGCGATTATGAGAAATGTGCTGGATTATCGTCAATGGTTTGAATTTCAATTGGAATGTCAAAAAACAGGAGAGAAGAAAAGGGAGCTGACAGACAGGGTATTCTTTACTTTTAGTGGTGGAGAAAAGGCCATGGCGATGTATGTGCCGTTATTTTCGGCAGTAGTAGCAAAATATGCAGGGGCAAGACAGGATGCACCGTATTTGATTTCACTGGATGAAGCTTTTGCCGGAGTGGATGAGATGAATATTCGAGACATGTTTCGGCTGATGGTGGAGTTTGACTTTAATTTTATGATTAACTCACAGATTCTTTGGGGGGATTATGATACGGTTCCAAGACTGGCAATTTATCAGCTTGTCCGTCCGGAAAATGCAAAATATGTTACGGTTATTCGATATGTTTGGAATGGAAACGCAAAAAGCATGGTGTTGGAAAAGGACTTGAGTCATGGATAAAACAGAGAAAAACAAGTTGTTAGAAGAATGTATGCTGTATTTTAAGGCACGTCCGGTATATCAAAAACTGTTTCTGAAAATGAGGGATAAATATGCCAGTCTGGGACATTTTGGCGGGACAGTATTATTTGCGTCACTGAGTAGAGAAGAGAAAGAGCAATTGGGAGGATTTTTTCAAAGGGATTATACAATTAATAAAACAATAACAATTTCTGCGGATTTAATGAAAAGGTGTCTGGCATCCAGTAAATTTGCGGGACTAACCTGGGAATTGATTCTGGAAACTTATTTTGGAGAGCCTCTGCAAGTAAAAAAGGAAATCGAACTGGTGGAGTCTAAAAGACGAGAAGATTATTTTACGGAGATACTGGAAAGTATTTCTGATGAAAGTGGACGAGAATGGCTGCATCGCGTACTGGAAGAAAAGAAAGAGGGCTATTTGCTTATCATGCAGTTATACAAAGAAAAACCAGAGGAGTTGAGGAACATTTTAACGTATGTAATGACAGGGATTGCAAACTTGAAAGTGTTTCAAGATAAAAGCCAGAAAGAATTGTTACCGGTGTTTTCGGCAAATATTACAGGGAATCCACATTATTTTGATGAAGGGAAGACAGGTGAAAAACTACTCTTTAATTATCTCAGAGAAAGGAACTTCGATTTAAAACAGGAAGGACTTTCCAGAGTGGAATACAAAAACAGAATTTATTATGAGGCGGGGATCCTGAAAGATGAAGTGTCAAATGATGTGCTAGCATATGGGATTCATGGATGGAAACCGGAGGGGAGTCTGCATGAAGGGATTGAAGGTTTTTTTGAGAATCAAGAGCCGGCAAAATTGACTTTACAGACAATCGGAAGATTGGAGAAAGTTTGTGGACAGAGCCAACAGATATATGTTGTAGAAAATCCGGCAGTGTTTTCTGGATTGATAAGAGAGCATCCGGAGCAGACTGTGATTTGTGGGAATGGACAATTGCGTCTGGCAGTGCTTGTTCTTATGGATAAATTCGCATGTGACACCATTTTCTGGTATGCGGGAGATTTTGATCCGGAGGGGCTTTTGATCGCACAGAAGTTAAAACTTCGGTATGGAGAGAGGCTGAAGCTTTGGAAGTATGAGGTGAATTTGTATGAAACATATTTATCGGAAGTAGAACTAAGTGACAGGCGGATAAAGAAGCTAGAGCAGATTTATATTCAAGAACTTCAGGAAATAAAAGAAGTGATGTATAAGAAACGAAGAGCGGCATATCAGGAAAGCATGATGGAAAAGTTCAATGAAATTTTTTAAAATATGATTACATTTACATTCCAATGAGGTTTGGTGGAGAAAGAACGGATTACATTGGTCAATGTTGATAATTGGGGAGGGAGAACTATGGCAGTTTCGAAAGTAAAGTTAAGAATGCTTTACATCATGAAAATATTATTTGAAAAATCGGACGAAAGGCATACGCTTTCGGCGACCGATATCAATCGACTGCTTCAGAACTATGGAATGGAGGCAGATCGCAAGACTGTTTATAGTGATATTGAGACATTGAGAGAGTTTCACATTGATATTATACAAGTAAAAGGAACAAATGGTGGATATTATATCGGCAGCAGAGAATTTGAATTACCGGAATTAAAGCTACTTGTGGATGCTGTACAGGCTTCTAAATTTATTAGTTGTAAAAAGTCAGAGGAATTGATTCGGAAACTAGAAAATCTGACTAATGAATACGATGCCAAATTGTTACAGCGAAATGTGTTTATTTACAATCGTTCCAAGACAGGAAATGAAACTATTTATTATAATGTAAATGAAATACATACAGCGATATTAGAAAATCATCAAATCAGGTATCAATATGCGGAGTGGACGGTGCAGAAAAAGTTGGTGCCAAAGAAAAATGGAGCCATATATACAGTAAGTCCGTGGGCGCTTACATGGGATGCTGAAAAATATTATCTGATTGCATATGATGAAGCAGAAGATGTTATCAAGCATTACAGGGTGGATAAAATGCAACAGGTTCAATCGATTGAAAAAGAGCGTGTGGGCAGAGAGCTGTTTCAGAAATTTGATTTGGCTGAATTTGCAAAGAAAACATTTGGAATGTATGGAGGGAAAGAAGTTGAGGTAACTTTAACTTGCCGTAATGAATTAGCTGGTGTCATTATAGATCGTTTTGGGAAAGAAACGACACTGATTCCGGTAGATGAAGAGCATTTTCGAGTACATCTATTGGTGGCGGTAAGCAGTCAATTTTTTGGATGGCTGACTGGTATTGGAAAGAAAATGAAGATAGAATCTCCAGAATTTGTGAAAACAGAATACAAAAAATATCTGCAGGAGATTTTGCAGGAGTATTAGAATGTGTGGGTGTACAGATTTTTGTACACCTTATTTTTTATTATTAATGTATCAAAGAGAACGATTTTGAGGAGGAGATATTCGTGAAGGAAAAGTACATTACGATTGTTGGATTTAATCATTATTACGGAGTTACACCATTTAAGATTGGGAAAAAGATCAAATGTGTCAAAGAACCAAATAATCCATATGATGGAGAAGCAATTAAAGCTACAATGAAGCAGATAGGAACAATCGGTTATGTTGCAAACTCTCCATATACGGTTGCAACCGGGACGAAAAGCGCGGGAGGAATCGCACATAAGGTGAAAAAGAAATTTACAGTAGAAGTGATGTTTATTACAAGATCAAAAGTGATTTGTAAAGTGATAGATGGATTTAAAGAGAAGAAAGAAGTTGAGTTGGTGGAGAAGGAGGCAGGAATATCTAGAGAGTGTGAAGTAGTTAAATGATGGAATGGTGTTAGAATATAAATAGTACAGGTCAAAATGAAAATTCCCTATTAGAAAATTCATGGTACAATGTAAGTACCGAACTGAATGAGGGTATCATTATTACACTGGCAGAAAGAACTGCGTGATATCGGTAATATTGAAAGCTGTGGTTCCGGATTTTAACTTGTACGAAATCTCGACATAGAACCAGATATTTTGGAAGGATATAGGGTGTAGATTAAAATTGATATTTGTAAAAAGCAAAAGGTGATAATAAATTCACAACAAATCAAAACAATGAAAGGAATTCAAAAATTATGCAATATATAGCACACATAGATCAGGATAGAATTCAGTCAGTTAAGGAACATTTAGAAGGGACGGCAAAGATTTCTGGAGAGTTTGCGGGAAAATTTGGGAAACAAGACTGGGGCTACTGTAATGGGATATTACATGATATTGGAAAGTATTCTGTAGATTTTCTGAAAAGGATTACAGGCGAAAGTAATCAGCGGGTGGATCACTCTACAGCAGGAGCGAGAGTCTGCATAGAAAAAGGGGGAAAGTATAGTTTTTTAGAATATTGCATTGCGGGGCATCATGCCGGACTTCCGGATTATGGAAGTAATTATGACAATGCAGGCGATCCTACTTTAATGGGGAGAAGAAAGAAAAAGATCAGTGACTATCAGGCATATCAGAAAGAAATTGATATTCCGGAAATTGTAACGGATCCATTTGATTTCAAGAAGGCAGTGAATCCAGATTTTTCTATGAGTGTTTTTATAAGAATGCTTTATTCTTGTCTGGTCGATGCTGACTTTTTAGATACAGAAGCATTTATGAGTCGCGGGCAAAAAGTAAGAAATTCCGGAGAGCCGATGGAAGCACTTCTTGAGAAATTGGAAAAGCATGTTTCGGAATGGTTGAAAAATCAAGAGATGGATACAGTAAATGGAAGAAGAACAGAAATTTTAAAGCATTGTTTAGCAGAAGGTAAATCTGAAAAAGGGCTGTTTCGCTTGACAGTTCCGACTGGCGGCGGAAAGACAATAGCTTCTTTGGCATTTGCGTTACGTCATGCGGTGGAAAATCAAATGGATCGGGTGATTTACGTCATTCCATATACAAGTATTATTGAACAGAATGCGAAAGTGTTCAGAGAAATTTTAGGAGATGAAAATGTGTTGGAAAATCATTGTAATGTTGATTACGAAAGTTCGGAAGAACTTAAGCCAATGCAGCTTGCAGCTGAAAACTGGGACAAACCGGTTGTTGTCACAACAAACGTACAGTTTTTTGAATCACTATTTGCAAATAAGTCTTCCAAATGCAGAAAATTACATAATATTGCAAACAGTGTAATTATTTTTGATGAAGCGCAGATGTTGCCGAATGATTACCTAAAACCTTGTATCGCAATGATAGAAGAACTTCTCAGTAATTATAGAACCAGTGTTGTTTTATGTACAGCAACTCAGCCGGCTTTAAAATCATTTTTTCAGGGAAATGTTTCAGCAACAGAGTTGTGTCCTAGAATGGATGAACAATTTCAATTTTTTAAGAGGACATTGTTTGAAGATATCGGAACAGTAACGGAAGATTGTTTGATAAACAAGTTAAGAGGGGAATATCAGGCGCTTTGTATTGTTAATACGAAAAAGAGAGCGCAAAATATTTATCAAGAGTTAAAAGAAGAGGGGGTATACCATTTATCTACAAGTATGTATCCGAAACATAGAAAGCAGGTTTTGGAAAAAATAAGAGAAAGACTTAGGGAAGATAAAAAGTGTATTCTCATTTCCACCAGCCTTGTAGAAGCAGGAGTCGATCTTGATTTTCAGTCAGTTTATCGAGAATTGGCAGGAGTGGATTCCATGATACAGGCGGCAGGACGGTGTAACAGGGAAGGTCATAGAAAGGCAGAAGAGAGTAAGGTTTTTATTTTTAAATTTGAAGAAAAAGAAAGTATTGTAGGACAGCGTCAGCAGATCGATGTGACAAAAAGTCTGATAACAGATGGAAGGGATCTTTCAGATAGAGAGACGATTACAAGATATTTTGAAATGCTATATCACATCAAGGGGGAAAGTTTGGATAAGAAAAAAATCATGGATGAGTTTACGAATAAGAAAATAAAATATCGGTTTGCAAAAGTCGGGAAAGATTTTCGATTGATTGAACAAAATACAAAAACAATTTTTATAAATTGTGAGGAGGATGCAGATGAGATTCTTCTCGAATTAAAAGAAAAAGGATTTACCAGATCGGGAATGCGAAAGGCGAGTCAATATTGTATTACCGTATATGACCAGACCTGTGACAAGATGTACGGTGCCGGCATGCTGAAACCGGTAGCGGAAAATTTGGAAGATTTTTATGAATTGGCAGATGAGAGTAGATATACAGAAGAGATGGGGTTGGAATTAGAAATTGATAATGGGATGGCATTGTTTCTTTAAAGAATGATAAATGTAGAAGAAAAATGAAAGGAGCAGTGAATATGCAGAACTTTGAGGAGTTCTATCATAAATACTGCTTCTTTTGTAGTAGTTAAAACTACTATTAATATTTTAAGACACAGTTTAGTTCGACAGGCTAAGTATAGTATTTGAGGATCAACAAATTGTTAAAATACTTAAAGAA
>NZ_QRVX01000054.1:0-14369 GCF_003458885.1 Coprococcus sp. AF21-14LB
GCCAATAAGGAGAAAAAGAAAGCGGAGCTTGAAGAGGTTAAGGCCAATACATCGGTTACAGAACAGGATGTATTTCAGAAGAAAGCAGCATTGGAAGCGGCACAGAAGAAACTGAAAACAAAAGAAGAAGCAGTAGTTGCCGGAAAAGAAAAGACAGAGCAGTTAAGTCAGGAGATTACTGTAAAGAACGATTCTCTTACAGCAGCGAAGGAGAATCTTGTATTAGCACAGACTTCAAAAGCAGAAGCGGAGCAGTCTCTGATGACAGCAGAGAAGGAACTTGCAGAAGCTGTTCGAGTATATGAAGAGGCGCAGAAAGAAGCAGAAGCAGGCTCACCGGAATATAAAGAAGCTGTGCAGAAGGTAAAGAAGGCGAAAGAGGCTCTGGAAGCAGCAAAGAAGGAGCAAGCTGCTAAAAAAGAAGCTGTTGCAAGTGCAAAGAAAGCTCTCAAAGAAGCTAAGGCACTTCAGGAAAACGCACAGAACGGTATTACAGAAGCAGAGAAGAAAGTACAGATTGCTCAGGCAGAGCTGGATGTATTAAAAGCAAAGGACGCGCTGGAGGCAGCGAAGAAAGTACAGGCAGAGAAACAGTCAGCGCTTCAGTCAGCCGAGAAAGTTTTGAATGCGAAAAAGGCTGTAAAGGATCAGAAAGATAAAGTAGTATCTGAAAAGCTTTCCGCAAAGAATCAGGCAGAATCAGCGCTTCAGTCAGCGCAGGCAGCATATGATGCGGCAGAATCCGCAGTGACAAAGGCGGCTGCGGATAAGACAAATGCAGAAAATGCGCTTGCCGCAGTGAAGAATGAGTTGAAAGCAGCGGAAGCGGTATATGCGAATGCACAGGCAGAAGTTCAAAATGCAAAGGACAGAATTACAAAAGCAGAGCAGAATGTGGCAGCAAAACAGAAAGCATATGAGGATGCAGTTGCATTTGAACAGAATGCCAGCGCTCAGATAGCCAAAGGTTCTATGGGATTTTTTGAAAAAATGGGTTCCACAGATGCAGTCAGTGCATTGAAGAATGCTACCTATGCATCTTATACCAATATAGGCGCTGCAAATGATGCCACATCATTGGAAAACATGAAACAGGCATTGGCATTTATGAAGGAGTGTAATGACCTGCGTGCGAATCATGGCCTGGCGCCGCTGAAAGTGACAGATTACTTAATGGCAGTATCGCAGTCCAACACAAACTGGTCAGACAATAATTTGGCACATTCAGGACAGTTTGATGTAGGCGAAAATCTTGCATGGGGATATGCGGATCCGTTTGCCGGATGGTATACAAAAGAGAAAAAGCTGTATGATGAAGGGGAAAGAGATTTTAGCAAAGTAGGGCACTACCTGAACATTATTGACGAAGACTATGTCACTACCGGCTTTGCCATTTCTAAAGATAGTTCTGGGTATGGCGTTTGTCATGGACAGGTGTTCAGTTTCTCTGCGTCTGCATCTTATTCAGTGGCAGATTATACAGCGCGGTTTATGGAATATTATAACAGCCTCTATCAGGCAGCAGATCTGACGGCAGCAGCGAAAGCAGAATTGGCAGCAGCGCAGGCAGAACTGACCGCAGCGAAAGCAGCACTCCCGGAGAAGGAGGCAGCTGTGAGAACTGCAGAAGCAGCAGTGAATGAGAAGAAAGCAGCGATTCCTGTGGCAGAAACAGCAGTTCAGAATGCAGTGAAGGCTCTTGAGAGCGCACAGACAGATGCCGGTCAGAAGAAGAAGGTTCTGGATCAGGCACAGACAGCACAGCAGGCAGCGCAAAATGCATTGACTGCAGCACAGAATGAGGCTAATGCGGCAGAAAATGAATATCAGGCAGCGAAGAACGCATATGATAATGCAGAATCAGCATTGGCAGCAGCGAAAGCAGATGTAGAAGCAAAGCAAAAAGCGTATGAAGATGCTCAAAAAGCACATACGGAATTAACAGGTGGGAAGAAATCTTCTAAAAAATCAGCGAGAAGTTATGAAGGAACACTTGCGGAAGCAGAAGCACATTTGAAAGAAGCAAATGCATTGCTGCAGGCAGCACAGGAGAAGAAGGCTCAGGCTGACCAGGTTGTTGCAGAGAAACAGGCGGTTTGTGATCAGGCAAATCAGGAATTAGCTCAGGCAGATCAGGTTGTTGCAGACAAACAAGAAGCAACAGCACAGGCAGAAGCTCACAAAAATGAGTTGGAGGCTCAGATTGCTGAAGATCTTGCACAGAAACGCCAGGATGTAGAAGCAAAAGAAGAAGCAGTTCAGAAAGCAGAAGAGCTTGTACAGGAAAAACAGACAGAGATTGAACAGTATACAGAACAGATTGATTCAGATACGAAAGCAATTCAGCAGCTGGAGGAAGCACTTTCAAAAGCGAAGGCAGATCTGGAAGTGAAAGTCAATGAGATGAACATGGCGAAGGCGGAAGAAGAGACAGCGAAAAAAGCCTATGAGGAAGTTATCGCAGCAATCACACCGCTTCGAAAAGCACAGGCAGCTTATGAGCAGGCAGCAGAAGAAGAAAAGGCAGCGGAAAAAGTTTATGAAGAAGCTGTAAAATCACGGAAAGATCTGGAGAAGCTGCTGGTAAGCAGAAAAGAAGCGCTGGAGAAGGCGCTTGACAAGAAAGAAAGAGCATCTCACTTATCACTTGAGAATGCGATGAAAGAAGAAATTACTGACGAAGAATTTGCTTATCTGAATGATTATGTGAAAGCAATCCGTGAGACAGAAAAGAAGGCAGAAAAAGCAGAGAAGATTTTAGAGGAAAAAACAAAAATTGCTGCTGAGACAAAGACAGCTTATGAGGCGGCTAAGAAAGTTCGCGTACAGACAGAAGCAGAACTGGCGATTGCACAGACAAATTACGATAAGTTGTTAGCAAAGGCTGAAAAAGAAGAGGCAAATAAGAAACCGGAGAAAAAGCCAGATAAGGATAACAAGACACCACATACGGGAGATCAGGCACAGACAGGCAGTCTGGTTACGACCGGAGTCATTAGCCTGGCTATGGTTGCAGCAGTTTTAAAATCAAAGTTTAGAAAAAAAGAAGATGAAATATAATATGTATTCATCGGATGAAGAGACATAGGAACAGAATTGTTCTATAAGATAGAAGCACCGCAGCATCAAAGAGAGATGCTGCGGTGCTTCTTATTATTAGGAAATATTTTTTAAAATTAGTGCTTATGTGTCCACATATATTCTTCCGGAGAAATTTCTTCCTGCTCCCGAAAATAAGTCTCAAAGGACGGGATATCACTGAAACCGCAGGAATAACAGATTTCCCGGACACGGTATTTGCCGCTCTCTAACATAGCTTTTGCCAGTTCGAGACGGTAGCGGACAAGATACTGTCTTGGAGAAATACCTTCCAGTTCCATAAACAGACGGTAAAGGTAACTCCGGTCAATCTGAAGATAGTCGGCAACTTCATGGATGCGCACATCATAGCTGTAATTATTCCGCATATATTCTTTGGCAAGTTCCACATACCCTTCTTTTGTTGGAAGCGGCTCTTCTTTGGCGCGCTTAATTGCCGGAGAAAGAAGGGAGAGAAGATTGCCGACCATAGAAAGCTGCTGACAGTCTCTGGAAC
The DNA here is from genome assembly GCF_003458885.1 of Coprococcus sp. AF21-14LB. Classification (NCBI taxonomy): domain Bacteria; kingdom Bacillati; phylum Bacillota; class Clostridia; order Lachnospirales; family Lachnospiraceae; genus Coprococcus; species Coprococcus sp. AF21-14LB. The sequence goes on from NZ_QRVX01000054.1 coordinate 3,596, forward strand.
GGAATGCACTTAAAATCTGCCGGATATGGAAAAAATAAGATGCAAGCTCTTCTGTTACGGAAAAGCGAGGATTCTCAATGAAATAAGTATTTGGCAGAAGTTTTCGAACCTGTTGACCGCCAAATGCAACCCAGGCATAATGCCAGGGCTCATATATGTCGGCTTCGTAATAAGTAAGTTCTTCCGGACAAGTGAGGAAAATATCTCCCTGCTCCAGATGATAAATATCTGCGCCCTTCTGGATAATACCTTTTCCGGATAAAACGACATGAAGAATATAGTGAGGATGTACTGACGGACCGGTAGAAATGCCCGATTCGCACTGTTCTTCTCCGCAGAAATAAATCATCAGACCATCATTTTTCATGGTTTTCCTCCATTAGTGATAAAGCTTCTTTTGTTCGTATTTGGCTTCGCTTGTCAGTTGAATGCCAAGTTTTTTAAACTGTTTGATATCAACTTCTGAGAGCATGACAGAAGTGTGTGCCTGGCATCCTTTCAGCTTTGGAAGCTGTTCCAGTGCAAGACTGGCAACAGGATTGGTTGCAGCGCTGATGGAAAGTGCAATCATTACCTCGTCCATATGAAGACGCGGATTGCGGCTTCCGAGATAGTTGACTTTCAGGCGCTGGATTGGCTCGATAGCTTCTGGGGAAATGAGATGTAATTTGTGGTCAATATGTCCGAGAGCTTTGAGCGCATTTAATAAAAGAGCAGCAGAAGCGCCGAGAAGATTGCTTGTCTTTCCAGTGATCATCGTGCCGTCCGGAAGTTCCAGTGCGGCAGCAGGTGCGCCGGTTTCTTCTGCACGCTGAAGAGCTACTTTCACAACAGAGCGGTCTGTTGTGCTTGTATGTGCCTGTTTCATCAATAATTCAATCTTATATGCTTCCTGCTCCTGGCGTGTGCCAAGCAATAGACCATTCAGTGCATCGTAGTAACGGCGAATGATCTCCTGACAGGAGGCTTCGCGGCATGCTTCATCGTCAATGATGCAGTTGCCGACCATATTTACTCCCATATCTGTAGGAGATTTGTATGGACTGGAGCCATAAATCTGTTCAAAGATTGCTGTCAGAACAGGGAAAATCTCAACATCACGGTTATAGTTGACAGTTGTCACGCCATATGCTTCCAGGTGGAACGGGTCAATCATATTGACATCATTCAAATCAGCAGTTGCCGCTTCATAAGCCAGATTTACCGGATGTTTCAAAGGAATATTCCAGATTGGGAATGTCTCGAACTTGGCATAACCGGCACGGATACCTCTCTTATGTTCGTGGTAAAGCTGAGAGAGACAGGTCGCCATTTTGCCGCTTCCAGGTCCCGGAGCTGTAATGATTACAAGCGGACGGGTTGTTTCAATATAATCATTCTTACCATAGCCATTATCGCTGACGATAAGCGGAATATTAGACGGATAACCTTCAATAATATAATGAAGATAAACACGGATACCCAACTTCTCAAGGCGGGATTTAAAGAGATCTGCACTTGCCTGACCACTGTACTGTGTAATTACAACACTTCCAACATACAAGCCTTTGTCTTTGAATTCATCAATCAGGCGAAGCACATCCAAATCATATGTGATTCCAAGATCGCCGCGAACTTTATTCTTCTCAATGTCACCGGCACTGATTACAATGACGATTTCGGCCTGATCTGAAAGCTGCATCAGCATACGCAGCTTGCTGTCTGGGGCAAAACCCGGAAGAACACGGGATGCGTGGAAGTCATCAAAGAGTTTTCCGCCGAATTCGAGATAGAGCTTGTTATCAAATTGATCAATCCGCTCTCTGATATGAGAGGATTGCATTTGCAGGTATTTTTCATTATCAAATCCAATACGCATAAAAACACTTTCCTTTTATAAATAAAATAATAGTTGATTAAAACATTAATAAAAACAGTATACTACAAGATAGAATGAGATTGCTAGTATTATCTTAAAAAAAATACCACAAAAATTTCACATTCTTCATATTGATTTATAATAGGAGGATATTTATAATAAAAGAGATAGTATGTAGGAGGAAGTAAATGGAAAATTCAAATAACAACAAAGACGATAAGAATCATAAGAATGGGCGTCAGGGGATGATGATTATAATCCTGACGACATTGATTACCGCTTTCCTTGTTCTTGGGTTATATCAGATGCGCCAGGACAGTCAGTACACAGAGATTACATACAGTAAGTTTCTGAAGCTGGTAGAAGAGAAAAAGGTAGAGAAAGTTACGATTGACACGGACCGCCTGGAGATTACATTAAAAGAAGAAAAGGAAGAAAAGAACAATCTTCTGGGGTTAAAAACAACATATTATACAGGTGTTGTGAAGGACGAAACGCTGTCACAGCGTCTCTATGATGCAGGGGTTGAATTTGGACAGAAAGTACCGGATTCTACAAGTGCAATCCTGCTGAATATTTTCCTGAGTGTAATCCTTCCGTTTGTTATGATCTTTGCCATGCTGAGTTTTGTTATGAAGCGTATGTCAAAGGGCGGAGGAATGATGGGCATTGGAAAAAGCAATGCAAAAATGTATGTCGAGAAGGAAACCGGAGTGACATTTAAAGATGTTGCCGGAGAAGATGAGGCGAAGGAGTCGCTTCAGGAAGTTGTAGATTTTCTTCATAATCCGGGGAAATATACCGGAATTGGAGCAAAACTTCCGAAGGGAGCTCTCCTTGTAGGACCGCCCGGAACAGGTAAGACGCTGTTGGCAAAAGCGGTTGCGGGAGAAGCGAAGGTTCCGTTTTTCTCATTATCCGGTTCTGCTTTTGTAGAAATGTATGTAGGCGTGGGAGCATCCCGTGTGCGGGATCTTTTTAAACAGGCACAGTCTATGGCGCCATGTATTATTTTTATTGATGAGATCGATGCGATCGGAAAGAGCCGTGACAGCGCAATGGGCGGCAATGATGAGCGGGAGCAGACGTTAAATCAGCTTCTGGCGGAAATGGATGGGTTTGATACGAGCAAAGGGTTATTGCTTCTTGGCGCAACGAACCGTCCGGAAATCTTAGATCCGGCGCTGCTTCGTCCGGGACGGTTTGACCGGAGAATTATTGTAGATAAACCGGATCTGAAAGGTCGTATTGATATTTTGAAAGTACATGCCAAAGATGTGAAGATGGATGAATCTGTTGATCTTGAGGCGATCGCACTGGCGACTTCAGGAGCAGTAGGATCCGATTTGGCAAATATGATCAATGAAGCTGCGATCACTGCTGTAAAGCATGGCAGAGGAGTTGTGTCACAGTCAGATCTGTTTGAGGCAGTAGAAGTGGTTCTTGTAGGAAAAGAAAAGAAAGACCGGATTATGAGCAGTGAGGAACGACAGATTGTTTCTTACCATGAAGTAGGACATGCGCTTGTAAGCGCGCTCCAGAAAGACGCAGAACCGGTTCAGAAAATTACGATTGTACCGCGTACAATGGGAGCCCTCGGATATGTGATGCAGACACCGGAAGAAGAGAAGTTTCTTAATACAAAGAAGGAACTGGAAGCAATGCTTGTAGGAATGCTTGCCGGAAGAGCTGCGGAGGAGATTGTATTTAATACAGTAACAACAGGAGCTTCCAATGATATTGAGCAGGCGACAAAGGTTGCAAGAGCTATGATTACTCAGTATGGTATGTCTGAGAAATTCGGTCTGATTGGTCTGGAATCTGTACAGAGCCGTTATTTGGACGGACGACCGGTACAGAACTGCGGACCGGAGACTGCAGCGGAAATCGATAAAGAAGTCATGAAGATGCTGAAAGACGCTTATGAAGAGGCAAAGAGAATCCTTCAGGAGAACCGAGATGCCCTTGATAAGATTGCAGCATTTCTGATTGAGAAAGAAACGATCACAGGAAAAGAGTTTATGGAGATCCTGCGGGAAGTGCAGGGAATCGATCCGGAACAGACAGCATCAAAGAAACAGGAACGGATTGTCATGAAAGAGAATGTGACAGCACAGCCGGAAGAAGATGCTGTTGCAGAGGCAGATAGCGAAGTAGAGAAATAAGAAGATAGGATCAATAGCAGTCGGATGTTTTGGTTTTCAGAATTTCCGGCTGCTTTTTATTGCATTTGTACAAAAAACGTAATATTCTTAATCTGTATTGATAGTAGAACGTGAACAGGAACACAGGGGGAAAGAAACGATGTCACATGAAATCTTAGTTGTGGAAGATGATGCGAATATTAATGACTTATTGAAGGAAGCGCTTGAACGGGAAGGCTATAGATGTACGCAGGCATTTTCAGGAACTGAGGCAAAACTTTTGTTGGAGAAGAATTACTATTCTGTGATTCTGTTGGATCTGATGCTTCCCGGCATTCCGGGAGAAGAAGTACTTAAGGAAATCCGCAGGAGGGGAAATGAGCCGGTAATCATTCTGACAGCGAAAGATACGATTGATGATAAGGTAGAATTTCTGAGAAATGGTGCGGATGATTATGTGACAAAGCCTTTTGATATTAAAGAAATTGTCGCAAGAGTGGAGGTGCAGCTCAGAAGAAGAGGAGAACTGTTGTGTGAAGAGGAACTCTCTTATCATGGACTGAAACTCGATAAAGAGCATTTTTGTGTAATGGTAGATGGTGCAGAGCTGTCAAAAATTACAAAACAGGAATTCGCTATTCTGGAACTTCTGTTAAAACACCCGAAGAAAGTGTTTAGCAAAGAAGAAATTTTTGAATATGCATGGGAAGATTCCTATATAGGAGAGACAAAGACGTTAGATGTACATATCAGCCACATTCGGAAGAAGATTAAGGAAGTGACAGAGAAGGAATATATTGAAACGGTATGGGGAATTGGATATCGTCTCTATCCGTAAATTTTACTCTTTTTTTACTTTTTATTTGCGATTGATTAGAAAGTCGTTGCTAGAATAAGAGCAGATAAAGAAAAGGAGAGAAAAAGATGAGTGAGTATTTATTAAGTACCAGAGGGCTGACAAAGCAGTTCGGTCATCACAAAGCAGTCAATCATGTGGATATTCATGTGAAACGTGGAGCGATTTACGGTTTTATCGGAAGAAATGGTGCCGGCAAGACAACATTTTTACGGATGATCAGCGGTTTGGCAAAGCCGACAAGCGGAGAAATAGAATTATTTGGTTATCGAAATGAAGAATTGAAGCAGGTACGTTCCAGAATCAGTTGTCTCATTGAGGCGCCTGGATTATACGGAAATATGTCAGCTTACGACAATCTTGCTATTAAGTGCCAGTTATTTGGCATGAAGAACAGGACATACATTGACAATATTTTGCAGACAGTAGGACTTTCAGACGTGGGCAGGAAAAAAGTAAAACATTTTTCTCTTGGAATGAAGCAGAGACTTGGGATTGGACTGGCGCTTGTGGGAGAACCGGATCTACTCCTTTTGGATGAACCGATCAATGGTCTGGATCCGCAGGGAATTGCAGAAATGAGAGATACGATTTTAAAGCTCAGAGATGAACAGAATATGACAATTATCATTTCCAGTCATATTTTGGAAGAATTATCAAAGATTGCAACGCATTATGGTATTATCCACAATGGCAATTTACTTCAGGAACTGACGAGAGAAGAATTGCTGGAGAGGTGCAGTGAGCGGATACAGATTATTTTGGAAAAACCAGAGCAGGCGCTGCCGGTATTGGATCGAATGGGATTTACGAAATATCAGGTAATCGACCAGAATACAATTCACATTTACGAGCGGTTAAATGAAAGCGCTGCCGTGAATATGGAGCTTGCAAAAGCCGGAATTTGTGTGCGTGAGATTGGAATTACGAGTGAAGAGCTAGAACAGTATTTCTTAAATCTGACAGGAGGTGGAAGTCATGCTTAATATGATTCGGATGGAAATGTATCGAATGTTTAAAACAAAGTGTATGTATATCATATGGTTCATTCTGGCAGCGGGAATTTTATTTACGACTGGACTTTCTGCTGAGGAGATGAAGACATTTTCTATGGAAGAAAAACAGGAAATGTACGAATATGCTATGGGAAAGGGAGAAAGTGACAATGTTAATTTGGGAATGGATGTAACAGTTCCGACAAAACCGGGAGAGAATGTTTCTGTATTTGATCTGTTTTATGCAAATATCAAAGGAAAATTCATTGCACTTTTTATGGTAATTTTTACGGTACTTTATACAACTGCAGATCTCACAAGCGGATATGTGAAGAACATTGCCGGACAGGTTTCGCAACGAGGCGGTCTTGTTATTGCAAAAGCGATCGCTCTATTTGTCTACACGGTAATGTCGCTGCTGATATTTTTCCTGTGTCAGACATTGAGTAATCTCCTGTTTTTTGATGAGTTTACTTTTGGACCGGTAAAGCAGTTTGCGGCATATGTAGGAATACAGCTATTGCTTCACTATGGGCTGCTGCTGATTGTTATGGGAGTTGCAATTGCCCTTAGAAATAATGTGATTAGTATGGTAATCGCTGTCTGCTTCTGTATGAATGTGCTTATGATTTTTTATAATTTCCTGGATCAACTAATTGCAAAACTCGGAGTAAAAGAATTTCATATCGTTAATTATACAATCAGTGGGAAAATGTTAATGCTTGGAATGGATATTTCGGCAAAGACAGCATCTGCATCGATAGCAGTGGCAATCTTCTTTAGTGCAGCAGCAGTATCTATTTGCAGTATGATCTTTCAAAGACGGGATGTTTAAGGAAAAAGAGTATGAAGGAATATTTTGTGATCGGTATATTATGTAGTGTTATTTTGATTTTAATTTGTATTCTGGTAAGCTATCAGCGGCAGGTAAAAAATATCTGCCGCCAGTTGTATTTTCTGAAAGAGCATGAAAGCAATATGCTCGTGACAAAAGAAATAAATTGGGGAAACATACGTGAATTGACAGAGATTTTAAATGAACTTTTAAAAGAGCAGAAGAAACAGAGAAAGGCATACATTCGGAAAGAACAGATGATCGCAGATACCTACACAAACCTTTCGCATGATATCCGAACGCCGCTGACATCATTAAATGGATATTTTCAATTGCTGGAGAATGCTGAAAATGAGAAAGATCGTCAGCGATATCTTAGAATTATTCAGGAGCGTATTGAAAGTCTGAAAGATATGTTGGAAGAATTATTTACTTATACAAAATTGCAAAATGAAGTGTATGAGCTGTCAATGGAGCGTCAGAACATGAATCAGATTTTGAAGGAGATCGTTTTTTCCTATTATGATGAGTGGAGACAACAGGGGATTACGCCGGTGTTTGCCATTACAGAAGAACCGGTATGGATTCAGGGAAATGAACAGGCCCTTCGTCGGGTTATTCAGAATATTATTAAAAATGAATTGGATCATGGGGAGAAAGAAATCGAGATCTGTCTTGAAAAGAAGGGGGAACGCATGGAACTTCTCTTCCGGAATCGGGCAGAGACGCCGGAAAATATTGACGTCAGCAGAGTATTTGACAGATTTTATAAAGCAGACGCGGCCAGAAGCAAAAATTCTACAGGGCTTGGTTTGTCTATCGCGAAAGGCTTTGTAGAAAAAATGAACGGAGAAATCCAGGCGGAAATGAAGGAAGGATGGTTTGGCATTCATATTTGGTTTTCATGTGAAGATAAGAAGTAAAAAAAGAGATGTTCATTATAGATCAGAACATCTCTTAGTGCTTTGTTATTTATTATTTTTATGCCACCGTATCAGTTGTCAGATAGTCTACATTCAATTCTTTCCAACGCGCCTTGTCTTCCGGTGAATTGTACGTCCAGACATTGATCATGAGTCCTTTTTCCTGAGCGTAATCGATTAGCTCAGGTGTGATAGAAGAAGCGGCGATTCCGCTTCGCTCAATGGCAGCAGCAGCGTCAATGGCTTCTGCGGTAGCATTGTCCACAAGATACTGGACCTGCATGGTGCTGCTCAGTTCCCGGATGCGTTTCATAAAATCAAGATTAGTCAGTGCGATGCTGGCGCCTTCCATGCTGCACTCCCGGACAATCTCAATCATACCGTCCAAATAAGATATATCAGAAAATTTAATGTCAAGCACAGCATTGATTCCGTATTGGCTGCACAGTTCCAAATATTCCCGCAATGTCGGGACCTTCTGATTCGGATAAGTGTCAATTCCGGAACCGTGGTCAATGACTGCACCGGAAATCTGACTAAGTGTCAGACCGGAAATATTGCCGCCCATATTCGTCATGCGATCCATGCTTCCGTCATGCATGCAGACATATTCGCCGTCACTTGTGCGCCATACATCTGTCTCGATCCCCCAGGTACCACTTTGTGCTGCCAGTTCAAAAGCAGCAAGGCTGTTTTCCGGAGCAGCTGAACTGAATCCCCGGTGTGCGATAGTTTTCATGCCGCTGTTGGCAAGTGCAACGGAAGCTGCTTTTTCCAGTTCTGTGTGGGCATTTCCAAGAATCTGTATGGAAGACGAAGCCGTCTTTGGATTCTTGTCAGCAGCCTGTCGGGCGATGAAACTGCCGGTACTTTTGTTAAGAAGAAGATGCATTCCGCCGGCAAAACATACCATGACAGCCAGCGAAGCTGAGAGAATCATCTTCTGGAGCCGTACAACACGCCGTCTTTTGGCACGCATTTGCCGCAGCTTTATTTCACGAGCTTCATTCATATTCATAATTCATTCCCCTGTAATTTATTTATACTTTATTATTTCCCTACGATATTATAGCATACATCTTTTGAAAAACAAAATAATTTTCCAGTTTTTTTAATTTTTTCTTTTTATCGTATGGGACTGCTTGGAAAATGGTGAGGTTCATGGTAGGATAACAGTGATAATTGAAGTATGGAAAAAGGATGATGAGAATGTTTCAGATAGAAGAAGAATTGAAGAAACTTCCGGCAAAACCGGGAGTGTATTTGATGCATGATGAGAAGGATGAGATCATCTATGTGGGGAAAGCTGTCAGTTTGAAAAACCGTGTGCGCCAGTATTTTCAGACGAGTCGGAACAAAGGCGTTAAGATTGAGCAGATGGTGACTCATATTACGCGATTTGAATATATCGTAACGGATTCGGAACTGGAGGCACTTGTACTGGAATGCAACCTGATTAAGGAGCATCGGCCGAAATACAATACCATGTTGATGGATGATAAGACGTATCCATTTATTAAAGTAACAGTGAATGAACCATATCCGCGGATGATGCTTGTGCGTCAGATGAAGAAAGATAAGGCGAAATATTTTGGCCCGTATACGAGTAATACTGCGGTAAAGGATACAATTGAGCTTTTGCGGAAGCTGTATAAAGTGCGGAACTGCAGCCGGAATCTGCCAAGAGATATCGGGAAGGAACGCCCTTGTCTGAATTATCATATCAAGCAGTGTGAGGCTCCGTGCCAGGGATACATTTCTCAGGAAGCTTACCGCCGCTCGATTGATGAGGCAATTAAGTTTCTAAATGGCAGTTATGATGGGATTTTGAAAGAACTTGAAGCGAAAATGCAGGATGCTTCAGAGAAAATGGAATTTGAGAGGGCCATTGAATACCGGGAGCTGATAAAGAGTGTGACGCAGATTGCACAGAAGCAGAAGATTACGAACAGCAGTCAGGAGGACAGGGATATTCTGGCGCTGGCAAAAGATGGTGAAGATGCGATCGTGCAAGTATTTTTTATCCGGGGAGGCCGGCTGATCGGTCGGGATCATTTTTATCTGAAGGTCGGAAGCGAAGAATCAAGAGGAGAGATTCTGCAGAGTTTTATTAAGCAATTCTATGCGGGTACACCGTATATTCCGGGAGAACTGATGCTGCAGGCAGAGGTGGAAGAGACAGAGCTTTTGGAAGAGTGGCTCGGAAGCCGCAGAGGTCATCGGGTGCGTATTACCGTGCCGAAGAAGGGGGAGAAAGAAAAACTGGTGGAGCTTGCATGGAAGAATGCACTTATGGTTCTGACAAAAGATAAAGAGCGAATCAAACGGGAGGAAGGAAGAACCATTGGCGCTGTAAAAGAGATTGAAGCGCTTCTCGGATTGAAGGGAATCGTGAGAATGGAAGCTTATGATATTTCCAATACGAGTGGATTTGCTTCTGTTGGTTCTATGGTTGTGTATGAGAGAGGAAAACCGAAACGGAATGATTATCGCAAATTCAAAATTAAGAGCGTGCAGGGTCCAAATGATTACGCAAGTATGGAAGAAGTGTTGACGAGAAGATTTTCTCACGGCCTTAAAGAGCAGGAGGAAGGAAAGGAACTCGGCAGTTTTCATGCATTTCCGGATCTGATCCTTATGGACGGAGGCCGGGGGCAGGTAAATGTGGCAGAGCGCGTGCTGGAGTCGCTTCATCTTCAGATTCCGGTCTGTGGAATGGTCAAGGATGACTTCCATAGAACAAGAGGCCTGTATTACAAAAATGAGGAAATTCCAATCGAACGAACGAGTGAAGGATTTAAGCTGATTACAAGAATCCAGGATGAGGCGCATCGGTTTGCTATTGAATTTCATAAGAACTTAAGAAGCAAAGAGCAGGTTCATTCTGTTTTGGATGATATTCCGGGAATCGGACCGACAAGGCGAAAAGATCTGATGAAACATTTCCAGAACCTGGATGCGATCCGCAGCGCTTCTGTGGAAGAACTGAAAGAGCTTCCTTCCATGAATGAAAAATCCGCAAATGAAGTATACAATTTTTTTCACAAATGATATAATTCATAAGGGAAGTATCAGATTCAGAGCAGATAAAAAGAGCAGTTCTGAATTAACAGGAACTGCTCTGAATGTGATTCTTTCCAATTGTACCAGGCCGCGGACGGGT
>NZ_QRVX01000055.1:0-13325 GCF_003458885.1 Coprococcus sp. AF21-14LB
TTTTTCTCTTTTACGAAAAAGTTTCAGGGCAGATTTGACTCATGTGAGTCAAATCTGCCCCTGTTTGGAACTATCTATTTCCCGACAGCCCGATTGTATCAGGCGCCCTGAGGCGTAAAAATTCATTTAGAAAAAGATAGCTTAAAAATCTCCAACAACACAGGCACGGATCAGATTTGTTCCACCCGGTTTTCCGAGCGGCACGCCGGCTGTAAAGACAACGGTATCGGAATCATCTACAAATTGGTATTTCTTCGCTGCTTCAATGGCACGCAGGCAGAGAATCTCAGAACTGTATTCTTCTTTGACAAGCATTGGCTGTACACCCCAGGCAAGGCTTAACTGACGGCAGACCTGCTCAGAAACGCAGCAGCCGGCAATCAGACAGCCAGGACGGTATTTGGAGATCATTTTCGGTGTACGTCCTGTTACGGTAACAGTCAGAATTGCTTTTGCTTTCAGATCCAGTGCAGTCATGCAGGTTGCATGAGAAATCGCAGTTGTTACATCAGGATCTTCGATTCGTTTTGACTTACGGAAGTTTTCCGCATAATCAATGCTCTGTTCAATGCGGACAGCAATTTTTACCATTGTGCGAAGTGCTTCTACCGGATACATTCCGGCAGCAGTCTCGCCGGACAGCATGATAGCGCTTGTACCCTGATAAATGGCATTTGCAACATCAGTTGTCTCAGCTCTTGTTGGACGTGGATGATTGATCATAGAATCCAGCATCTGTGTTGCGGTAATAACTTGTTTTCCGGACTGATATACTTTCTTAATAATCTGCTGCTGGATGATCGGTACTTCCTCCAGTGGAATTTCAACACCCATATCACCTCTGGCGATCATAATTCCATCTGCTGCTGCGATAATCTCATCGATGTTGTCAACACCTTGCTGATTTTCGATCTTGGCAATGATATTGATACCTTCTCCGCCGTGTTCTTTTAAAACTTTGCGGATTGCATTAACATCTTCTGCTGTACGGGTAAAGGAGGCTGCGATGAAGTCAAATCCTTCCTGAATACCGAATAATATATCATCAAAGTCTTTCTGACTGATAAAATCCATTGTTAAATGGGCGCCTGGAACATTGACACCTTTGCGGTTGGAGATTTTCCCGCCATTTTTGACGGTACAGATGATGTCCTGTCCTTTGAGCTGCGTAACTGCCATTTCAATGAGACCGTCATCGATCAAAATAGAATCTCCGACTTTCACATCTTTATAGAGGTCGTGATATGTGATGGAAACAATCTGTTCATTTCCAGGAATATCTTTTGTTGTCAGAGTAAATTCCTGACCTTCTTCCAGCTGGATGCTGTCATGCTCGAAGCAGCCGATGCGGATTTCAGGTCCTTTTGTATCAAGAAGAGCCGCGATCGGTTTATTATGTTTTTGGCGGAGCTGTTTTAATTGCTCCAGACGGCCTTTCTGTTCTTCGTGGGAGCCGTGGGAAAAATTGAATCGCGCTACGTTCATGCCTTCCAGGATCAGAGCTTCCAGAATGCCGTCTTTGTCAGTGGACGGACCAAGTGTGCAAATAATTTTTGTATTTCTCATATGCCATTCCTTTCTCTTACTATTACTATATTTATTATACGGCTGTTGCGTGATACCGTATTGACGGAACAGCTTAACTGCTGTCTCGTCCCAGACGTGTTCCAGTGATTTATCGAGGGAAAACGTGTGCAGTGAAGTTCCGGTAATGCATTGGAGAGAAGTTCCGTCATAGCGGAAATTCAGATAGAGTCCCTGAATCTGCTCAGGCTGAAATGCGGGTGCGTTCTTCTCCAGGAGCTTTTCGATATTTGCGCGCGACAGTCCGAACACAAATTTGAAATTCAGCGGAGTACGTTTTCCTTTGATAAGCGAAAAACAATAGCCGCGAATATCTTTCCAGAATGAATAATCTGCGTAAAGCCCGGCAGATAGATCATCACTGTCAAAAAACTCTTTGTGAAGATAACCGTCGATCTCGAATGTATTAAAGGTTGTAATCGTTCCGGAAATAAATTCAAAATGATCAAATGTTTCCCGGAGCAGCAAATGTGCCATACATTCTTTAATATCTGCAATTTCTAATGCAATCATGCTTTCTCCTCCTTATCAGGTTTTTATTATAGCAGAAAATATTTGTAAATGCACTAGCCGTTCATTATTTTTTCCTTTAGACAATATTATTTTCCAATAGAGAATTTCGATACCGTTGTTAAAAAATCTGTGTTATGATGAGAAAAAACTACTTGAAGATATATTCGGAAAGGAGAAATATGTGATGAAAGTTGTAGTGGCAGTAGATTCCTTTAAGGGGAGTATGACATCAATGGAAGCTGCGAGAGCGGTTCGTGATGGCATTTTGGCGGCAGATCCGAAAACTTATATTGTAATAAAACCATTGGCAGATGGAGGAGAAGGTACAACAGATGCATTGATTGAAGGAATGCATGGCGAAAAGGTAAGAATAACAGTGACAGGACCATATGGAGAGAAAATACATAGTTATTATGGATATCTTCCGGAGAAAAAAACAGCAGTCATAGAAATGGCTGCTGCAGCAGGGATTACGCTTTCTGATAAGAGAGATCCGATGCAGGCTACAACTTACGGCGTAGGAGAAATGATTTCGGATGCCATTGACCGCGGATGTCGTGATATTATTATGGGAATTGGCGGAAGTGCGACAACGGATGGCGGGATTGGAATGATGAAAGCACTTGGTATTCAGTTTCTGGATGAGAATGGAAATGATGTGGGAGAAGGAGCTCAGGCGCTCTTTCGGGTGCGAAAGATTCAGACAGAGGGAGTTCATCCCTTTCTTTCGAAGGTGCGTTTTCAGATTGCCTGTGATGTAACAAATCCACTTTGTGGCTCACAAGGCGCTGTTTATGTGTTTGGACCGCAAAAAGGAGTGACAGAGGAGATAAAGACGATGCTCGATGAAGCAATGAATCAGTATGCCGCTGTGGTCGAGAGTACGCTTGGAATCCGCTGTAGAGATATTCCGGGAGCAGGTGCAGCGGGAGGTCTGGGGTTTGCATGCCTGGCTTTTCTAAATGCAGTGCTTGCGCCGGGAATTGATCTTGTTTTGAATGCAGTAGATCTGGAGTCAGAATTGCTGGATGCAAATATTGTTGTTACCGGAGAAGGAAGGCTTGATGAGCAGACAGCTATGGGAAAAGCACCGGTTGGCGTAGCCAAACGGGCTAAAAAGTATGGGGCCAAAGTCATTGCATTTGCAGGAAGTGTTACAGAAGGAGCGAGAGCATGCAATGAAGAGGGAATTGATGCTTTCTTCCCAATTGTACGAGGTGTAACAACACTTGATGAGGCAATGAGCAAAGAAACGGCAATGGCAAATATGCGAGCAGCTTCAGAACAGGTATTTCGGTTGTTCAGGGAAACATCGTGCACTATTCGTTGACTTTTTTTTCGTAAAACAGTATGATGATATCAGTATGGAAAAGGAGACGAATCATTATGAATAAAACAGAGATGACAAGAAATATGATGAATCTATTAGAAAAATCCACATCTGCATTTCACACGGTGAAAGCGTATGAAGAAGAGCTTGCTGCAAATGGATTTCAGAAGTTGGAACTCCGTGATAAATGGAATTTGGAGCGCGGAGGAAAATACATTGTGAATCACCATGGAACAGCAGTTTTTGCGTTCACAGTTGGTAAGGATTTTGCAGCAGAAGATGGATTCCGTCTGGCAGCAGCACACGGAGATTTTCCGGGATTTCGTATCAAACCGAATCCGGATATGAAATCAGAAGGATATTTGATTTTGAATACAGAAGTGTATGGCGGAGTGAATCTGTCAAGTTGGATGGATCGTCCACTAAGTGTTGCGGGAAGAGTTGCGTTAAAGAGCGATGATATTTTCCATCCAACGATGCACCTCATTGATTGTGAAGATCCGATTATGGTGATTCCAAACAGTGCAATTCATTTGTTAAGGGAACTTGGTGAAAAAGGTGCAGAGTTGAATAAACAGGTACATATGGCGCCGGTAATGGGAAGCTGTGCTGTCAGCGGAAAAGAAGGGGCAGAATTCGTGCAGTATCTTGCAGATAAGCTTGGGGTTGCCAAAGAAGAAATTCTGGAATACGAACTGAATATTTATAATCCGGAGAAAGGGTGTGAAGTAGGCCTGAGTAAAGAATTGATTTCAGCTCCGAGATTGGATGATGTAAGTTCTGTTTTTGCAATTATGGAAGGAATGAAGGCAGCAGAAGTTAACAGCCGCGGCGTTCAGATGGGAATTGTATTTGACCATGAAGAGATCGGAAGCAATTCAAAACAGGGTGCAGCATCTACAGTACTTCCGACATTGCTTGAGAAGATTTACCTTTCTCTTGGTTATGAACGGGCAGATTATTTATCTGCAATCCAGGATAGTCTTCTTTGCTCTGTTGATGTGGCTCAGGGGGTACATCCAAATTATAAAGAAAAATACGATCCGACAAACCGTCCGATCTTAAATGGTGGTTTCTGTATTAAGGAAGCAAGTAAGCAGTCCTACGCGACAGACAGTGAAGCCGTTGCAATTATGCAGCAGCTTTGTGATGCAAATAAAATTCCGTATCAGAAATGTGTGAACCGTTCTGATATGCCATCAGGCGGCACACTCGGTTCGATTGCATCTGCGGTACTTCCGGTTCGTACGATTGATATGGGAATTCCGCTTCTTTCTATGCATTCTTCCAGAGAATTGGCAGGCAAAGAGGATATTATCAGTCTTGCAGAATGTATGAAAGCATTTTTTTACTGCATAATCTTGTGAGTGTTGGAGAAACTACATGCAGGAAGTACGATTGAATAAATTTTTGGCAGAAGCCGGCGTCTGTTCCAGGAGAGAGGCAGACCGGCTGATTGCTGCCGGACAGGTAACTGTGGATGGAAAGCGCGCAGAAACCGGAATGAAAGTGCTGCCGACACAGGAAATCCGTGTCGGAAAGAAGACAGTACAGAAGGTGGAGAAGAGAATCCTTTTAATTGTGAACAAACCGGTGGGGATTGTATGCACCGAGGAGAAACGGGAGAAGAATAATATTATTAAGTTTCTTAACTATCCTCACGAATTACTTATGCAGGAAGACTTGATAAAGATTCGGAAGGGCTGCTTCTGATGACGAATGACGGCGATATTATTAATAAAATGATGCGTGCCGGAAACCGACATGAAAAAGAATACATTGTGACTGTGGACAAACCGGTAACAGCAGCATTTCTTCGGGCAATGTCAGAGGGAGTAAAAATACTTGATACGGTGACAAGACCATGCAAAACAGAGCAGTTGAGCAAATACCGTTTTCGCATTATTCTGACGCAGGGATTGAATCGTCAGATTCGAAGAATGTGTGAGGCATTGGGATTCGAAGTAAAGAAATTGCAGAGGATCCGGGTAATGAATCTGACACTGGGAGAGCTAAAGCCAGGAGCTTATCGCGAAGTAACTGCTGAGGAAGAAACGGAATTGATGAAGCTTTTGGCAGACTCGAAGAATGAAACTGTGATTGACGAAGCAGCAATCCGGGAACGAGAACAGATTCAAAGAATGTTAAGACAGCAGCAGAGAGGAAAGTATGGAAGATAAGAGACAAAGAATGCTGGAGCTGGTGGAGCTTCTGAACAGAGCCGGGAAGGCTTACTACCAGGGTGCAGAAGAGATTATGAGCAACCAGAGATATGATCAGCTCTACGATGAATTGTTAGGATTAGAAGAAGAACTTGGGATTACGGTATCCAACAGTCCGACTGTAAATGTCGGATATGAAGTACTGAGCGAACTTCCAAAAGAACGTCATGATTCGCCGATGCTTTCTCTTGACAAGACGAAAGAGGTGGAAAAACTTCGGGAATTTCTCGGAGATCAGAAGGCGTTGATTTCCTGGAAAATGGATGGGCTGACTATCGTTCTCACTTATCGGGACGGAAAGCTTTTTAAGGCAGTTACAAGAGGAAATGGTGAAGTTGGCGAAGTCATTACGAATAATGCGAGAGTGTTTAAGAATATTCCGCTTCAGATTGCCTTTCAGGGAGAACTTGTACTCAGAGGAGAGGCCGTCATTGGCTATCATGACTTCCAGAAGATTAATGAAGAAATTGAAGATGTGGATGCCCGCTATAAAAATCCGAGAAACTTGTGCAGTGGAAGTGTACGTCAGCTGAACAATGAGATTACAGCGAAGAGAAATGTAAGATTTTTTGCATTTACACTTGTGAAAGCAGACGGGGAAACTTTTGAGAATTCCAGAAAGAAACAGATGGAATGGTTAGAGCAGCAGGGCTTTGAAACGGTGGAGTACCACGAGGTTACTGCCGGGACGATTGAAGAAGAAGTGAGCTGGTTTGAACAGCAGATTTCCCACAATGATTATCCTTCAGATGGACTGGTACTTGTATATGACGATATTGCTTACGGCCAGTCACTCGGGAGAACGGCAAAATTTCCAAGAGATTCCTTTGCATTTAAGTGGGCGGATGAACTGAAGGAAACGAAATTGCTTGAGATTGAATGGAGTCCTTCGAGAACAGGACTCATTAATCCGGTAGCAATCTTTGAACCGGTGGAACTGGAAGGAACAACGGTAAGCCGTGCCAGTGTGCATAATATCAGTATTATGGAAGAACTGGAGCTTGGAATCGGGGATCAGATCCAAGTATATAAGGCGAATATGATTATCCCACAGATTGCAGAGAATCTGACAAGAAGCGGGGTAAAAGACATTCCGAAAGTATGTCCGGTCTGCAAGGGAGAAACAGAGATCCGAAAGTTAGGAGAGGCAAAAACACTTTACTGTACGAATCCGGATTGCCAGGTAAAACATATGAAGTCGTTTGCACTTTTTGTAAGCAGAGATGCACTGAATATTGAAGGACTCTCAGAGGCTACGCTGGAGAAATTCATTGCGAGAGGATTTATTCGCAACTATGCAGATCTGTTCCATTTGGACCAATTTCGTGAGGAAATACAGGCAATGGAAGGATTTGGGGAAAAATCTTATCAGCGTCTCATTGAAAGTGCAGAGAAAGCGAGAAAGACAACTCTTGCAAAAGTAATCTACAGTCTGGGGATTGCAAATGTAGGTCTGGCAAATGCAAAGGTCATCTGCCGTGCATTTGAGGAAGATCCGGAGAAGATTATCTGTGCAGACGCAGAGGCACTTGCCGCTATAGATGGAATCGGAAGTGTTATTGCAGGAAGTTTTTGCGATTATTTTTCATCAGAGATCCATGTGGAAAATTTCCGGAATCTGTTGAAAGAAGTATCTCTTACGAAGGAAAATGTGGATCAGTCCGAGCAGATTTTTGCGGGAATGAATTTTGTTGTGACCGGAAGCGTTCATCACTTTGCGAATCGAAATGAGGTGAAAGAGGTCATCGAAAAGAGAGGCGGAAAGGTAACAGGATCGGTCACTTCCAAAACAAATTATCTGATCAATAATGATACACAATCTTCTTCATCAAAAAATAAAAAAGCAAAAGAACTTGGAATCCCGGTAATTTCAGAAGAAGAGTTTCTGGAATTACTCGGAGAAAACAATTAGAATAAAAGTATTCAATAGTATAACAGGAGGTAAATGATATGGCAGCATTACATTTTACAAAAGAAAACTTTCAGCAGGAAGTAATGGAAGAAAAAGGCTTGTTTTAGTTGACTTTTGGGCGCCGTGGTGCGGACCTTGCCAGATGTTCGGCCCGATTGTAGATGAGGCGGCGGATAAATTTGCCGGTAAAGTTAAAATCGGCAAAGTAAATGTGGATGAGGATAAAGAACTGGCAAAACAGTTTCGTGTGTTCAGTATTCCGACCGTGATACTTGTAAAAGATGGAGAGAAAGTACACCAGAGTGCAGGGGCAATGCAGCCGGCGGAACTGGAAGCGCTTTTGAATGAACATTTAGCTTAATAGATAAATGAGAGGAATAGGATTCCCGGCTCGCACTGGATGCGTGCCGGGAGTTTTGTTTGGATCGTATGTTATGATAACTGTGCGGGAGCAGGCAGTTTATAAAATATTCACTTTACGGAAAAGAAAGCCCCATGTATAATGAAAGCATACATAAGAAGGGTAGGTTATAGAAATGTCAGATAATGTATATACAGATGAAATAGAGGAAGTCACGACAGAGAGTACGGAGGGGAATTCTTCAGATCAGAAGGAGACAAAGGAGTACGAGAAGTTTTGTGCACTTTGCCACCGTCCGGAAAGTGTGGCAGGAAAGATGATTGAACTGCCAACGAAGATGTATGTCTGCCAGGACTGTATGCAAAAAGGGTTTGACATGATGAATAAGGGCGGATTTGATTACAGCCAGTTAATGAATATGCCTGGCGTACAGATCCTGAATATGTCTGATTTTGAAAATATGATGCCGAAGCAACAGCAGATAAAGAAAAAACAGCCGGATGAGAAGCGGGAACCTGTATTTGATATTCACAATATTCCGGCTCCGCATAAGATCAAAGCACAGCTTGATGAGTATGTAGTTGGACAGGAATATGCAAAGAAAGCGATTTCTGTTGCAGTATATAACCATTATAAGCGTGTAGCGTTGGACCCGACAGATGAGATCGAGATTGAGAAATCTAATATGTTGATGATCGGACCGACAGGAAGCGGTAAAACATACCTTGTAAAGACACTCGCAAGACTTCTGGATGTTCCGCTTGCAATTACGGATGCCACTTCACTTACAGAAGCAGG
Source organism: Coprococcus sp. AF21-14LB (assembly GCF_003458885.1). Taxonomy (NCBI): domain Bacteria; kingdom Bacillati; phylum Bacillota; class Clostridia; order Lachnospirales; family Lachnospiraceae; genus Coprococcus; species Coprococcus sp. AF21-14LB. Next base: position 8,721 of record NZ_QRVX01000055.1, read on the forward strand.
ATATATCGGCGATGATATTGAAAGTGTAGTATCGAAGTTATTGGCAGCTGCGGACAATGATGTGGATCGTGCAGAACAAGGAATTATTTTCATTGATGAGATTGATAAGATTGCAAAGAAGCGCAATACAAGTCAGAGAGATGTAAGCGGAGAATCTGTGCAGCAGGGAATGCTGAAGCTTCTGGAAGGAGCAGAGGTGGAAGTTCCTGTTGGAGCGAACAGTAAGAATGCAATGGTGCCTCTGACTACGATTAATACAAAGAACATTTTATTTATCTGTGGCGGAGCGTTCCCGGATCTTGAGCAGATCATCAAAGAACGTCTGACAAAGAAATCCTCCATTGGATTTATTGCAGATTTGAAAGATAAATATGACAATGAGAAGGATCTGATCTCAAAGGTTGAAGTGGAAGATCTTCGCAGCTTTGGAATGATTCCGGAATTTCTTGGTCGTCTTCCGATTGTATTCACGCTAAAAGGTCTTGATGAGGATATGCTTGTAAAGATTTTGAGAGAACCAAAGAATGCAATTTTGAAACAGTATCAGAAATTGCTGGAATTGGATGAGGTAAAACTTACATTCGAAGATGAGGCGCTTCATGCGATTGCACAGAAGGCGATGAAGAAAGATACAGGAGCCCGTGCGCTGCGTGCCATCATTGAAGAATTTATGTTAGATATTATGTATGAAATTCCGAAAGATGATAGTATCGGAGAAGTTACGATTACAAAAGCTTATATCGAAGGAACCGGAGGACCAATCATTACGCTGCGTGGTCAGGACAGACTGACCTGCCATTAGGAAGGAGAAGGAAGTATGAAATTTAGTTGGGATGACGTGGAACAGTTAGGAAAAAGAGTTGCAGATACACTTTATGATGCAGCAGATACTGTCGGAAAGAAGACGGGAGAAGTTGTAGAGACACAGAAACTGAAGAATCAAATCTATACAATGCGCCGTGAGAACGCCAAAGACTGGCTTGAGATGGGAAGAAGCCTCTATGAAGCTTATAAAGATGGCGAAGCACATTCAGAAGATTTTCATGAGATTTGTGAGAAGATCCGAGAGCGGGAAGAAGAAATCCTTGCATGTGAGAAGAAAGTGTCCGAAATGAAGGGAGAGGCACGGTGTGCAAATTGTCACGAGGCTGTTCAAAAAGGAATGAATTTCTGCCCATTCTGTGGTACAAAGGTAGAGACAGAAGAAGATATCTTTGAAGAAGAAGACACTACGGAAGAAACGATTGCGGAAGAAGAAGCGGCTGCGGCAGAGAAAGAGATCTTCGAAGAAGAGAATTTGGAAGAGATTCGGGCAGCATATGAGCAGTCACTGGCTGATGAGGTTTCTGCTTTAGACGGTAAAGAAGGAGATTTGTAAATGAAACCGGGGAAATGGATGACAGCATCTTTATCCCTGAGTCTGATAGATCAATATGTGAAAGAACAGGTAGAAGAGCGATTCTGCACCGGTGATGAGAAGAAAATTGCCGGCAGCAGAATCGTTTGGCGCAGAGTGGAGAACAGAGGATTTGCATTAAATCTTTTAGATGCCAGGCCGGAACTGGTCCAGAAAAGTTCACTGGCGGCAGTTCTGCTCAGCGGAGCATACAGCGGCGCTGTATTTTTTAGAAAAGGTCATTTCTTTCAAAAGACAGGAGCGATGCTCCTGCTTGGCGGCGCGCTCAGCAATCTGTATGACAGAATCTGGCGGGGATATGTTGTGGATTATATTGGATTTCAGACCAGATGGAAGAAGCTGACAGAGATTACATATAATTTCGGTGATTTTTTTATCTTTTCCGGAATGGGTATGCTTCTGGCGTCCTGTCTGAAAGAAAAAAAGAAATGATAAGAGGTTAGAAATGGAAAAAAAGAATAAAATCATTCTAATAGGATGTATTATATTTGTGTGTGTTGCTGCGGCAGTCATGGTGTTTGTGAATCAGGATGCAAAAAAAGCTGAAGAAGGAAAGCGTCTTCCTGGTACAACGAAAGAAGCTGTGAAACCTTTTGGAGAATTTGAAGTAACAGATTTGGATGGAAAAGAGGTAGATAAAAGTATTTTCCAGGAAGCAGATGTGACAATGGTTAATGTCTGGGCAACTTTTTGCAATCCATGTCTGGAGGAAATGCCATATCTGGCAGAACTAAGCAAAGAGTATGACAGCAAGAATGTACAGATTATTGGACTTTGCCTTGATACCATTCAGCCGGATGGAAAGATAAATGAGGAAAATGTTTCGCTCGCCAAAGAAGCAGTGGCGGCAACAGGGGCAGATTATCTGCATTTGATTCCAAGTATGGAGCTGTATGTTGGATTGTATGAATATGTGTCGGGAGTTCCGACAACCTTTTTTGTAGATCAGGAGGGAAAACTTCTCGGAGAGACGGTAACCGGTGCAAAAAGTAAAGAAGACTGGGCAGCGCTTCTTGAAGAGAAGCTTGCAATGATACAGGGGGAAAAATAAATGCCGGAGCGTAGAAGAAAATTTGCAGGCAAAGTCGTGGTTGCAGTCGGAGTATTGCTGATTCTGTTTGGCATCTGGAAGGGAGAGCCGGATACGGTGTGGAACAAGGCAGCGAATATTTGTATGGAGTGTATTGGAATTGGATAAGAAAGAAAAAAAGCATCAAAGAAATTATCGACTGTGGTTTCAGGCGGCATGGACAGCGATTACTAACGGATATGCGGCAGGATTTTTGAAAGGAAGAATTTTTACCGGGACATCAAAGGCAATCTGTGTACCTGGGCTAAACTGTTATTCCTGTCCGGGAGCGCTTGGAGCCTGTCCGATCGGAGCGCTGCAGGCAGTGCTTGGAAGCCGTGGTTTTAAGGTGTCCAGCTATGTATTTGGAATCTTAATGGTATTTGGAGCGGTTTTCGGACGGTTTATCTGCGGGTGGATGTGTCCGTTCGGTCTTGTGCAAGATCTTCTTTATAAGATTCCGATTTTCCGAAAACAAAAAAACATGCCGAAAGATGCATTGCTTCGGAAACTAAAATATATCATTCTTCTTTTGTTTGTGATACTGCTTCCATCATTGGCAGTAAATGTGGTAGGGCAGGGCGATCCCTGGTTTTGTAAATACATTTGTCCGTCAGGAACATTACTGGCGGGAATTCCGCTCATCAGTACCAATCCTCTTTTGCGAAGTGCAGTTGGATTTTTATTTAGTTGGAAAATGTTGGCGCTTTTGATTATTTTATTTTTGTCCGTAAAGTATTACAGACCATTTTGTAAATATCTTTGTCCCCTCGGAGCAGTTTATGGCGCCTTTCATCCAATTGCATTTTACCGTTTAAAGATTGATGAAGGAAAATGCGTAGGATGCGGCGCCTGTGTCAGAACGTGTCCAATGGGAGTAGATGTAATCAATCATCCAAACAGTATGGAATGTATTCGGTGCGGTGAATGTATGAAAGCATGTCCTACCAATGCGATTCAGTCTACGATGTCTGAACTTAGGAAAAAAAGTCCTGAATCTGTTTCAAAATAATCTGCATCAGCCTTTGGCGGGCTTCCACGCTTGCCCAGGCGATGTGCGGCGTAATCAAAAGCCGTCTGCTGTCCTTGATTGGAAGGAGCGGGCTGTCCGGGCTCATTGGCTCGGCGGCAAGCACATCCAATCCTGCGGCAGCTATTTTATTGTTTTTCAGCGCCTCTGCAAGTGCTTCTTCGCAAACAATCGGACCTCTTCCAAGATTCAGGAAGATGCAGTTTGGCTTCATTTTAGAAAAGGCATCCGCATCGATCAGTCCTTCTGTAAATTCTGTCAGCGGTGCATGGACAGAAATGATGTCGGACTGAGTTAGGAGTGTGTCAAGCGGTACTTGTGCGTATCCTTCCTGTGCCGGTGCGCCGGAAGGAGAAGTATAGATGACAGTTGCTCCGAAAGCGCGGGCAATCTCACTGACTCTTCGTCCGATATTGCCAAGTCCGATGATTCCCCATGTCATAGAATGGAGTTCGTGAAAATGTTCGGCAAAATGCGTAAACATCTTGTCATTGACATATCGCTCCTGTTTTACATAAGTGTCGTAATAGCTTAATTTCTCCAGAAGGTAGAACAGCATTGCAAATGTGTGCTGTGCAACACTTTCCGTAGAATAGCCGGCTACATTGCGCCATGCAATGCCGCGGGAGTCGAGATAGTCTTTGTCAAGATTATTTGTTCCTGTAGCGGTGACACAGACAAGTTTTAGATGTCTGGCAGTTCCGATCGTCTTTTCATTGATCGTAACTTTATTCAGAATGATAACATCTGCATCTTTGACACGGTCTGGGACTTCTTCCGGAGAAGAAAAGTCATATTTTATTACTTCACCAAGTGCTTTGTATCCGGACAGGTCAATATCTTCGCCGATGGATTTTGCATCCAAAAATACAATTTTCATTTGAATCCCTCCTTATATTTAATTGCGGTAATATAGAAAAAGTATAGCATACCAAAGGATACTTGTATATCTTTGGATTGCAAAGTAAAATATGGTATAGTCCCATCTTTGACAGTTGAAAAATGAAAATGCGGCTACAAGTCCAGTAAACATGGGTGGTGTAGCCGTTTTCTTGTTTGCAACGATATGTGCTATTTTTCTATTTTTTC
>NZ_QRVX01000056.1:0-13162 GCF_003458885.1 Coprococcus sp. AF21-14LB
CTGGAGAATGGCGAAAGTCTTGAACCAAATCTTTTCAAAGAAAGTAATAGCCAAGCTAGGTTATACATCCATGCTTGACTATTATCTAGTAGTTTGTGAAAACTAAGGAACCGCCTAGTACTGAACGGTATGCTAGGTGGTGTGAGAGGTCGGCTAATCAATTAATGATTAGCTCCTACTCGATTGGAAAATTTTTGTGGAGCGCTCGGAGCTTTTGAAGTTATTTTTGATGAAATGGGAGAGAGAAAATGGAGTTCTCGGAAACTTCGTGCATTTTATTGTGAAATCTGTATAAAAATAAAATAAAAAATATGTGAAAAAGAAAGAAAGAAGGCGAAAACTCTGAAAGAACTTTCAGTAATGAAAAGATATATTGATAATAATTGCAGAAATGTTATACTGGGCACTAACAAAGGAGGAACGGATATGAACAACATAGAAAGTATTAAAGGAAAATTAATCGTATCCTGTCAGGCGCTTCCGCATGAGCCGCTTCACTCTTCTTTTATCATGGGAAGAATGGCGCTTGCAGCGAAAGAAGGCGGTGCACATGGAATTCGTGCCAACACAAAAGAAGATATTCAGGAAATTCATACACAGGTAGATCTTCCGGTCATTGGAATTGTGAAACGAGATTATGAAGACAGTAAAGTATATATCACACCGACCATGAAAGAGATTGATGAGCTGATGGAAGTCGGCGTGGAGATTATTGCATTGGATGCAACGATCAATACACGGCCGGGTGGAAAGACGCTGACAGAGTTTTATAAGGAAATTCGGGAGAAATATCCGGATCAGCTTCTGATGGCAGACTGTTCTACCGTAGAAGAAATGCTTTATGCAGATGAGCTTGGCTTTGATTTCATTGGAACAACATTAGTTGGCTATACAGAGCAGAGCAAAGGGCTTAAAATCGAACATAATGACTTCGAAATTATTCGCGAAGTATTGGCAAAGGCAAAACATCCTGTTATTGCAGAGGGAAATATTAATACGCCTGAAAAAGTAAAAAGAGTTATTGAACTGGGCGCATACAGCGTAGTGGTCGGCTCCATTATTACAAGACCACAGCTAATTACAAAGAGCTTTGCGGACGTATTAGAATAGACGTACCGCAGCATCTCCGCGATCGGAGAATAGAGAACACATCCACACATTTATTTTATGAAAGGGGTATTTCATTATGGCAAACTTAGAAAAGTACAAAGGCGTGATTCCGGCATTTTATGCATGTTACGATGAAGAAGGAAACATTAGCCCGGAGAGAGTCAGAGCGCTGACAGAGTATCACATCAAAAAAGGTGTAAAAGGTGTTTATGTAAATGGTTCTTCAGGTGAATGTATTTACCAGAGCGTAGAAGACCGTAAAATTACTCTGGAAAATGTTATGGCAGTTGCGAAAGGGAAACTGACGGTGATTGCACACGTTGCATGTAACAATACAAAAGACAGCGTTGAGCTTGCAAAACATGCTGAGAGTTTAGGCGTTGATGCGATTGCAGCGATTCCACCGATTTATTTCAGACTTCCGGAATATGCAATTGCAAAATACTGGAATGATATGAGCGCAGCTGCACCAAACACAGATTTTGTCATTTACAATATTCCTCAGCTTGCAGGTGTGGCTTTAACACAGAATCTGTTTGCGGAAATGCGTAAAAATCCAAGAGTCATTGGCGTAAAGAATTCTTCTATGCCGGTTCAGGATATTCAGATGTTTAAGGCAGCAGCCGGAAATGATTATATCATTTTCAATGGTCCGGACGAGCAGTTTATCAGCGGACGTGTCATTGGAGCAGAAGGAGGAATCGGCGGAACATACGGTGTAATGCCGGAACTCTTCCTGAAAATGGACGAGCTTGTAAAAGCCAATAGACTGGAAGAAGCCCGCGAAGTACAGTATGCAGCAAATGAAGTGATCTATAAAATGTGTTCTGCTCACGGAAATATGTATGGAGTAATCAAAGAGATTCTTCGTATCAATGAAAATCTGGATCTTGGCGGAGTTCGTGAACCGCTCCCACAGTTGATTGAATCAGATTTTGAAATTGCAAAAGAAGCAGCAAAAATGGTGAAAGAAGCAGTTGCAAAGTACTGCTAAGAGGATAGTAAAGTGCAGGGATTTACAACAATTGATTTAATTATTTTAGTCGTTTATCTGGCGGCAGTTCTGTTTGCCGGATTACATTTCTCAAAGAAAGAAATGCAGGGAAAGGAATTCTTTAAAGGTGACGGAACAATTCCGTGGTGGGTGACTTCAGTATCTATTTTTGCTACATTATTAAGCCCGATTTCTTTCTTGTCGTTAGCAGGAAACTCTTATGCAGGTACATGGATCATGTGGTTTGCACAGCTTGGTATGCTTGTGGCAATCCCGATTACCATTAAGTTTTTCCTTCCAATTTATAGTAAATTAGATATTGATACTGCATATCATTATCTTGAGATCCGCTTTAACAGCAAAGGACTTCGCGTGCTTGGTGCGGTTATGTTTATTGTATATCAGATTGGACGTATGTCAATTATTATGTACCTTCCGTCTATGGTATTGGCACAGCTCACGGGAATTAATGTCAATATTTTAATTATTGTTATGGGTGTGATCGCAATCATCTATTCCTATACCGGCGGTCTGAAATCCGTACTTTGGACAGACTTCATCCAGGGTTCCGTACTTCTTGTTGGTGTTACGTTCGCACTGTTCTATCTGGCAGGCGGAATTGACGGAGGTTTTGGCGCAATTTTCCGTTCTATGGGAGAAGGAAAGTTCCTTGCTCCGAATGAACCGATTTTTGATATTAATATTTTAAAAACAAGTGTATTTCTTCTGATTGTTGGTGCAGGATTCAACACATTATCTTCCTACATTTCCAGTCAGGATATTGTACAGAGATTTACGACAACAACAGATACGAAAAAGTTGAATAAAATGATGCTGACAAACGGTGCGCTTTCTATTTTTATCGCAACAGCATTTTACATGATCGGAACAGGACTTCATGTGTTCTATCAGACACAGGGTAATCCGCTTCCGCCGGCAGCACAGCAGGATCAGATTTTTGCATCTTACATTGCTTTTGAACTTCCGGTAGGAATTACGGGACTGCTTCTGGCAGCAATCTATGCTGCAGCACAGTCTACACTTTCCACAGGTCTGAACTCAGTTGCAACAAGCTGGACACTGGATATCCAGGAGCGTCTTTCTAAGAAAGAGTTAAGCTTTAAGACACAGACAAGAATCGCCCAGTTCGTATCGCTTGGCGTTGGTATTTTTGCAATCGCGGTATCAATTATTCTTGCAAACGGAAACATTAAATCTGCATATGAATGGTTTAACGGCTTCATGGGACTGGTACTTGGTATTTTAGGAGGAACATTTATCCTCGGAGCATTTACGAAAGTAGCGAATGCATTTGGCGCTTATGTAGCATTTATCGTAGCATCTGCAGCAATGATCTACATTAAATATATGGTACCGGCAGAAAATGTGTCTATCTGGTCTTATTCTATTATCTCAATTGCAATTTCACTTGTAGTAGGAGTACCTGCAAGTATTCTCTACAGAAAAGTGAAGGGAGATAATGAAAAACCGAAAGCAAATACAACGATTTATCATTCATAGGATTATAAGAGGTGACAAAAATGATTTTCGGAAATATTAAAAATCTGGAAGAATTTGCTTATCTGGAAAAAGGAATTCAGGAATGTTTCGCATACGCAGCAGAGAATGATCTGAAAAGCTTTGAAAAAGGAAGTCATCCGATCGATGGAGAGCGTTTGTTTGTAAATATTGTAGAATATGAGACAACAACACCGGAAAATCGATTCTGGGAAGCGCACAGAGAATATCTGGACGTTCATTTCATGCTTGACGGGGAAGAACAGATTAATCTGAATTTTATTGAAAATATGGAGCAAAAAGAATTTGTTCCGAAAGATGACTTCCTGCCGTTGGAAGGCGCTGCAAATAGTCATGTAATATTAAAAAAGGGTGATTTCCTTGTATGTTATCCTCATGACGGTCATATGACAGCGATTCAGGTGGAAGAACCAAAAAAAGTGAAAAAAGCAATTTTTAAAGTGAGAATTCAATAGGAAATCAAAGGAGAGGCAAACCACAGGTCAGAGGTTTGCCTTTTCGGGCAAAGAAACGGAGGAATCAATGAAGAAATATATTTGTATTGACATTGGTGGAACAGCGATCAAATATGGTATGGTAAATGAAAAGGGAAACATTCTTGAGAGAAAGCAGATGGCGACAGAGGCGTCCAAAGGAGGTCCTGAGATCCTTGCGAAGGCTGTCTCGATTGTCGAGACATTTGTGAGACAAGAAGAAGTCTCAGGAATATGTATTTCCACAGCCGGTATGGTAGATGTGGAGCAGGGGAGTATTTTTTTATTCAGCGCCGCTGATTCCAGACTATATCGGAACAAATTTTAAAAAGACAATGGAAGAGAGATTCCATATCCCTTGCGAAGTGGAAAATGATGTAAACTGTGCCGGCCTGGCGGAAACAAAATCAGGAGCGGCAAAAGGATGTTCGTCTGCTCTTTGTCTTACAATTGGGACAGGAATCGGAGGATGTATTATTATAGATGGAAAAGTTCATCACGGATTTTCCGGAAGCGCCTGTGAAGTTGGTTATATGCACATGTTCGACAGTGATTTTCAGACGTTGGGAGCCAGCAGTATTTTGACGAAAAAGGTGTGTGAGCGCCATTCGGACAAACGGAAATGGAATGGTGTAGAGATTTTTGAGGCTGCAAAGAACAGGGATGAAATTTGTATTCGCGCGATCGATGAAATGTGTGATATACTGGGATATGGGATAGCAAATATCTGTTATGTATTGAATCCGGAGATCGTTGTACTGGGAGGCGGGATTATGGCACAGGAAGAATTTCTGCGTCCGCGCATCCAGAAATCACTGGAGCAGTATCTTCTGCCTAGTATTGCAAAGAAGACAAAGCTTGCTTTTGCAAGTCATCAGAACAACGCCGGAATGCTTGGAGCATTTTATCATTTTCAGGAACGTCATGGAGAAAGTATGAGGTAATCTATGGAATATTTAAAGTCCGTTGTGCCGGTAATCGAGGCAAATTACAAGAAGTTCACAAATGTGGAAAAAACGATTGCAGATTATTTTATTCATAATCAGGAGCGGGGAGATTTTTCTGCCCGTGCTGTGGCAGAACGGCTTTATATTTCAGAGGCATCGCTTTCCAGATTTGCCCAGAAATGCGGCTATAGAGGATATCGGGAATTTATTTATCAATATGAAGAGACATTTGAAGTCCGTAAGGATACGATGGAAGGAAATACGAGAACAATTCTGAATGTGTATCAGGAACTTCTCAATAAGAGTTATAGTCTTGTAGATGAGAAACAGATTGAACATATCAGCAGGATGATTACGAGAGCAAACCGGGTATACATTTGCGGAAAAGGAAGTTCAGGACTGGCAGCCAGGGAAGTGGAAAGCCGTTTTATGAGAATCGGTGTGGATATAGATTCTATTACGGACGGAGACATGATGAAGATGCAGACGGTGTTTCAGGATAAAGGCTGTCTCGCGATCGGAATTTCGATTAGCGGAGAGACGGAAGATATTCTGTATTTTCTTCAGGGAGCCAGAAAAAGAGGGGCGAGAACGATTTTGATCACAGCACAGAAAAGAGAGTCTTTTGAGGAATTCTGTGATGAGGTGGCGGTTGTGCCGTCACTTAAGTATCTGAATTACGGGAATGTTATTTCGCCGCAGTTTCCGATTCTTGTACTTATCGATATTATTTACAGTAAATATGTCGCCCAGAATAAGAACCGGACAGAAGGACTTCACGGAAGTACGCTGGAGGCGCTTCACGCAAAGAAGCCCTTGACAAACACGGGCAGATAGTCTACTATGTCAATCAGATAATATAATTAGAACAGGCAATGAAAAGAAGAAGTAGCAGTCTGAAAAAGCATACAGAAAGTAACCGGGTGATGAGAGGTGCATGGAAAACAGATTGTGAATACATCTTGGAGCTTTACACCGAACCGCTGCAGTTAGTGTCAGCAGACAGAAAACCAGTCAATGACATGAGGCAGTCAGAAGTAGGATGTGACGGAGTTGATACACGTTATCGTATCAGAGTATTGGCAGATACTTATAGAGACGGGCTGTGCGAGCAGTCTGTGAAAGAAAAGGTGGTACCGCGGGAATGTTCCCGCCCTTTCCGAAATGGAGAGGGCGGGTTTTTTGTTATACATTTTGTGGTACGGATAGATCAATTGGCGATTTCTTTTACACAATAAAAATGAGTTGAAGTAGGAGAAATAAAATGGAATTATGGGATTTGTTTGATGAAAACAGAAGGCCCCTGAACCGCAGGCAGAGTCGCCTTGCGCCGAAGGTACATGGAGAGTATCATCTTGTTGCTGTCATCTGTGTAGTAAACAGCAAACATGAAATTCTTCTGACATTGAGACATCCGGAGAAGGAGAAATATCCGAATCTCTGGGAAAATACCGGAGGCTGTATCCAGGCAGGGGAGACGAGCCGCGCAGGAGCCGTAAGGGAATTATTTGAAGAGACAGGAATCCGTGCAGAGGAAGAAGAACTTCAATTTCTGGAAACGCAGAAGGAAGAGTATTCTATTATCGATTTTTATTTCCTGAGACGTGATGTGGCGATTTCAGAAATCGTGCTTCAGGATATGGAAACAGTAGGTGCGAAATGGGTAACGCTTGAAGAACTTCATCGCATGGGGAAAGACGGTCTGATTGCAGGACCGATCTACAGGAGAATCCAGTCTCTCGGAAAACGATTTGAAACATGGGTCCTCGGTGAGCAGAAAGAACAAGCGGATAGAATTTCCCTTGCTGCCAGAGGAGGTGCCTGTTGTGAAGCCTGAAAAGATTATTATTATCGGAGCAAGCGGAAGCGGTAAATCTACCGTCGCAAGGCAGCTGAGTGCCTGGTGGGATATTCCCGTCGTACATTTGGATAAACTTTCCTGGAAAGAAGGGTGGATCAGGGCTTCCAATGAAGAGTTTGACAGCCTTGTAGAGCAGGAACTTGCAAAAGACAAGTGGATCATGGACGGGAATTTTCCGCGTACATTAAAGCGCAGGATGGATGCCTGTGATACGGTAATCTATCTTGATTATCCGCTGTGGTTTTGTATTTTTCGCGTATTGAAGCGAGTAATAAAAAATTATGGAAAGCCGCGTCCGGATATGAATCCCGGATGTCCGGAGAAGTTTGATCCGGGATTTCTAAAACGCATCTGGAATTTTAACAGAGAGAGGCGTGACAATTATTATCGCTATATTGCAGAACAGAAAGATACGAACATCATTATTTTAAGAAATCAGAAAGAATGCGATCGTTTTCTTACATCGGTGCGTTCTGAAATGAAATAAGAATAAGGAAGGAAAAGAAAAATGAAGATTTATGAAGAACTTCAGGCCCGCGGTCTGATCGCGCAGGTAACAGATGAGGAAGAGATCAGAGAACTGATCAATAATGGAAAGGCAACATTTTACATTGGATTTGACCCGACGGCAGATAGCCTTCATGTAGGACATTTTATGGCGCTTTGTCTTATGAAACGTCTGCAGATGGCCGGAAATAAGCCGATCGCTCTTATCGGTGGAGGAACAGGATACATCGGAGATCCATCCGGAAGAACAGATATGCGTTCTATGATGACGCCGGAACAAATTCAGCATAACTGTGATTGCTTCAAAGAACAGATGAGCAAATTTATTGATTTTTCTGAAGGAAAAGCATTGATGGTGAATAACGCGGACTGGCTTTTGGACCTGAATTATATTGATCTGCTCCGTGAAGTTGGACCGCATTTCTCAGTGAATCGTATGCTGACAGCAGAGTGCTACAAACAGCGTATGGAAAGAGGATTAAGCTTCCTGGAATTCAACTACATGATCATGCAGAGCTATGATTTCTACGCATTATTCCAGAAATACGGATGTAATCTGCAGTTCGGAGGAGATGATCAGTGGAGCAATATGCTTGGCGGAACAGAACTCATTCGTCGTAAACTTGGTAAAAATGCATGTGCAATGACAATTACACTGCTTCTGAATTCAGAAGGAAAGAAAATGGGTAAAACACAGTCTGGTGCAGTTTGGCTTGATCCGAACAAAACATCTCCGTTTGAATTCTACCAGTACTGGAGAAATGTGGCAGATGCAGACGTTCTGAAATGTATCCGTATGCTAACATTCCTTCCGCTTGAAGAAATCGATGAGATGGATAAATGGGAAGGAAGCCAGTTAAATAAAGCGAAAGAAATTCTTGCATTTGAGCTTACAAAACTGGTTCACGGCGAAGAAGAGGCAGCAAAAGCACAGGAAAGCGCAAGAGCATTATTCAGCGCCGGAAATGCAGCTAACATGCCGACAGCTGAACTTAGCGAGGAAGATTTTACAGACGGCTCTATCGATATTATCACATTGCTTCAGAAGAGCGGACTTGTTCCGAGTAAATCAGAAGGAAGACGTGCAGTAGAACAGGGCGGCGCATCTGTAAATGGCGAGAAAGTAACAGATATTCGCGCTGCATTTGGAAAAGATGCCTTTGCAGAAGATTTTATCTTAAAGCGCGGTAAGAAAAATTTCAGAAAGATTGTGTTGAAATAATAGATTTATCTGAAACAGTTTTCGGTTTGCAGAATGAGAAAGGGCGTGATGATATGCTGCCGACAAGAGAAGAAGCAGAGCAGTTTGTCCGTGAATCCGAGGAAATCCACCCGGGACCGTGGGGAGACCATTGCCGGGTTGCAGCGTGGTGTGCAGAACGGATTGCAGAACACTGTGAAGGAATGGATGCGGAAAAAGCTTATATTGTAGGACTATTTCACGATATTGGCCGGAGAATTACTGTTGGAACACATTTTAAGCATATCATTGACGGTTATCGATGCATGATGGAGCATGGATGGGATGAGGCGGCAAGAATTTGCATGACACATTCCTTTCAGATTAAGGGAATTCACACATACATTGGAAATATAGATGTTCCTCCGGAAGATGCAGAAGAAGTAGAAGCATATCTAACATCCGTTGAATATGATGATTACGATCTGCTCATCCAGCTCTGTGACGCGCTGGCGCTTCCGGAGGGGCCTGTGGCGATGGAGAAGCGGATCGCAGATATTACAAAGCGATATGGAAGTTATCCGGAAGAGAAACGAAAACGATGCTATGAGCTTCGCGACTATTTTGAAAAGAAGATGGGAAAGAACCTGTATGAGGTTCTCGGGATTATGAAAGGAGAAAAAACAATGTCATTTCAGGAAGTATCAATTGAAGAGTTACAGATGAATCCATTTACAAAGATCGGAAAAGAATGGATGTTAATCACAGCAGGAAATGAAGAAAAACACAACACAATGACAGCGAGCTGGGGCGGTGTTGGAGTTCTCTGGGGCAAAAATGTTGTGACAGCGTATATTCGTCCACAGCGTTACACGAAAGAGTTTGTAGATGCACAGGATGTGTTTACATTAAGCTTTTTTGGGGATAACTGTCGGGAAGCGCTTACTCTCTGTGGAAAAGTTTCCGGAAAAGACAGGGATAAGATCAAAGAAGCAGGATTAACACCATATTATGTGGATGGAACAACTGCATTTGAAGAGGCGGAGTTAGTGTTTGTCTGCCGCAAACTGTATGCAGATGAGATTCGTTCTGAGAAATTCATCGACAAAGATGCAGATGAGAATTGCTATCCGCAGAAAGATTACCATACAATGTATATTGCGGAAATCACAAAGGTACTTGTGAAGAAATAAGAGGAAGATGTGATAAAAGAGATTCACGCAAAGGATGTGGTTCAAGTGAAACTAAATAAATTGATGCTGATAAATTGTATTTTAGCAGTTTTATTGTTATTTATCGGATTGTGGATTCAGTTTTATGGACAGACATTTCCGGATGAGAATCATTTGATTATGGAGATGATAAGTATACTGTTTCGCTGTCAGCTACTATTGATGCTTGCCAATATTGTTTATGATATTTATCAGGTAAAAAGAAAACATGTTACATTTCCAACGATACATATCGTACTGTATCCGGCATGTGGATTTGCTGTGTTATATGCATATTTTATATTTGCGTGGACATATAGTATTGTGATGGGCGGATTTCATCAAAATTAAGAATGCATAGAAAAGACCATAAAGGCTGCTGCAAAATGAGAACTTGAAAAAACATTTTGCAGCAGCTTTTTTCTAAAATTTTAAATACTGCACGGAATATCCAGGAAGTTCCAGACTTCCATTCATTGCTATTTCTTTATCTGTAATCAGATCTACTACAGTGCCGTTTAGCTCCTGATGGTATGCCGTAAAAGGAGTTTTAGAAGCATTCAAAGCTACGAAAATGCGTTCGTGATCTGTCGTTCGCTCGAAGATGAGCTGATGATTCTGGATGATAATATTCCGATAGGAACCGTTGCAGAGAGCATCACTGTCCTGACGAATATGAGTCAGATTCTTCAGAAATTCCGTCAGCGAATTTGGCTTTGGCGCATCAAAACAAGGGCGGAGAGCGAAATCGTTGTCAGGAGCTTTCATACCTTCTTCACCCCATTCGCTTCCATAATAAATACATGGAATTCCCGGCATTCCGAAGAGTATGCCATAGACAAGCGGCAAATGTGCCGGATTCTTCAAAATGCTGGCAAGTCTTGTTACATCATGGTTATCTGCAAAAGTCATTAAATGTTTGCCGCGATAAATACACCATTGCTCCGGACCGAACTGGCGGTTTAAAGAATGAGCAATTTCGAAGAGATTCATATCATTAAAACTGGAGTACAGCCCTTTATAACATTCATAGTTGGTGCAGCTATGGAGCATTTCATCATTGACAATTAGATTATAATCCCCAAATAAAACTTCACCGATAAGAGCAAAATCTGGTTTTAATTCTTTTGTAAAAGAACAGAGACGTTTCATAAAATTTCGATCAAGGCTATAAGCGACATCCAGGCGCAGACCATCAATGTCGAACATTTCTACCCAGCTTTTTACACAGTCTAATAGATAATCTGTAACGGCAGGATTCTGTAGATTAAGTTTGACCAGTTCAAAATGTCCTTCCCAGCCCTCGTACCAGAAACCATCATTGTAACAGCTGTTACCGTCAAAATGGATATAAAACCAGTCTTTGTACGGAGAGTCCCATTTCTTTTCCAGTACGTCCTGAAATGCCCAGAAACCTCGCCCGACGTGGTTAAAAACGCCATCCAGAACGATTCGGATTCCATGTGCGTGAAGTGTCTCACAGATATTTCGGAAATCATCGTTTGTACCGAGACGACAGTCTATTCTCAAAAAATCTCTTGTGTCGTATCCGTGATGATCCGATTCAAATACGGGATTCAAAAGTACGGCATTGATGCCGAGAGATTCAAGGTAATCGGTCCAGTCGCCAAGTTTTTTTATGCGCGGTACAGTAATTCCATCGTTGGAAGTTGGTGCGCCGCAAAATCCGATTGGATAAATTTGATAAAAGATACTATGATAAGCCCACATAATTGGTTCTCCTTTAAAGATAGTATTTTGATGTTGTTTCCAAAATCATGGGAAATATGCGGTCGTTTATGCCGCATATCAGTATTATAACATGAGAAGGGAGAGAAAAGGCGGGAAATTTAGGAAGATACCACCATAAAACCTGATACCCTGCGCCATACGATAGTAGATGAAGCTGTGGAGCTTTTAACATCTATGTCAGATACCGAAATAAAAAGAAACGAGAGGTGAAATTTATTGCCTAGTTTTCAGGAGTTTTCAGAGAAAAATTTAGTAGAATTTTAGTGGGTAAAAATCAAGAAAATGGTTGACATAAATAGAGAAAGATAATATACTAAGGAAGTATGACATGAGAAGAAACGGTTTACACCAAAGCCCCGGAGTAAGCTGCTTTCATAATAAATCACATTTATAATAGTAAAAGTAGATAATTAATATCAGGAGGTCAACCAATGAAAACTTACATGGCTAATCCAGACAAAATTGAAAGAAAATGGTATGTAGTTGATGCAGAAGGCCAGACATTAGGACGTCTTGCTTCTGAAGTAGCAAAAGTTTTAAGAGGAAAAAATAAACCAGAATATACACCACACGTTGATACAGGTGATTATGTAATCGTTGTTAACGCTGAAAAAATCGCTGTAACAGGTAAGAAATTAGATCAGAAGATTTACTACAATCACTCTGAGTATGTAGGCGGAATGAAAGAGACTACATTAAAAGAGATGATGGCTAAGAAACCAGAGAAAGTTATCGAACTTGCTGTAAAAGGAATGCTCCCAAAAGGACCTTTAGGAAGAGCAATGATCAAAAAACTTCATGTTTACGCTGGAGCAGAGCATGCTCATCAGGCACAGAAACCAGAAGTTTTAACATTTTAATCAGGTAAGTTTGAGAGGAGGAAATTACAGTGGCTAACGCAAAATTCTACGGAACAGGAAGAAGAAAAAAATCAATCGCAAGAGTATATTTAGTACCTGGAACAGGAAATATCACAATTAATAAAAGAAGCATTGACGAATATTTAGGATTAGAGACATTAAAACTTATCGTTCGTCAGCCATTAGTTGCTACAGAAACAGCAGATAAATTTGACGTAATCGTTAACGTACGCGGCGGTGGATACACAGGACAGGCTGGTGCTATCCGTCATGGTATTTCAAGAGCATTACTTCAGGCAGACGCTGAATACAGACCAGTTCTGAAGAAAGCTGGATTCTTAACTCGTGACCCACGTATGAAAGAACGTAAAAAATACGGTCTCAAAGCAGCTCGTAGAGCACCACAGTTCTCTAAACGTTAATCATACGTTTCAGAACGTACAATTTCAAAAAGATTTTTCGACTCCTCAGAACTTCGGTTCTGGGGAGTTTTTGTGTGTATTTTATTATATAGCAATGGTATAATTCATAAGGGAAGTATCAGATTCAGAGCAGATAAAAAGAGCAGTTCTGAATTAACAGGAACTGCTCTGAATGTGATTCTTTCCAATTGTACCAGGCCGCGGACGGGTCAGCCAGTCTGTGTATGGGGAAAGTATCTTCTCTGCCTGGTGAAAATGCTGAGGTTTTGAAGAAACTCACCGATATAAAAAGGTGATTTTTGTACA
>NZ_QRVX01000057.1:0-12767 GCF_003458885.1 Coprococcus sp. AF21-14LB
TAGGTCGTTAGACTTTTGTGTCCAACTCGTTCTGAAATCTCTTTAAAGAAATTTTCAGGGTTGTTGTCTATTGTTTAGTTATCAAGGTTCTCTGTCGTTTGACAGCTCATCTAGTTTATCATAACTAATTTGCTTTGTCAAGAACTTTTTTATTTTATTTTTTCAAGTCCTTGTTGTCTTTGCGACAGCTCATTTATAATATCACATTGTTGTTTTCATGTCAACATCTTTTTTAATATTTTTTTAATTCGCTATTTGAACTGAATATTTATAAATATTTGTCAGATCCTGTCATGTCTACAGTGATTCTATTTTAGCATAAGCACTATTTTATGTCAATCTGAATTTTACATTTTTTATCCTTCTATTTTACTTTTATTTTACACTTCTCCACTCGCACCCTATCCGATACAAAACTGCTTTCTTCTGTCAAAAAAGGATTCACCCAATACATAACTGCATTTAAGTGAATCCTCTTTTCTAATATCTGTATTTTACAACTCTTTGAAGTCCCAAATGATAATTTTCATGATTAATGGAATTTTATAATTGCGTTCATAATATAATTATGATCATACAAAAATGTCAGCAGCGGACTTTTATCGATCATGTCCATACTTGCTTTTCCGAACCCTGTCCGATATGACAATGTAATAATCATAAAAAGTACCCATACAATCACAAGCGCTGTTCCCATACCAAGAAACGCACCTGCACACGGTTCAGTCCGTGAAGTACCGGAAGATCTCCAATGATATTCAGCGCATACATAATTGTTCTTACAAGTATTGTCACAACTAAAAATGTAATCAGAAACGCAAGAATATCTACAATAATTTTAGCGAGATATGCGCCAATATAATCCACAAAACTCTCCACACCAAGCTGCTTATATACTTCGCTATTGTTATTTTCAAGAAGCTTTTCTGTCAAATACTCCGGAAGTCCTGCCTTCTCAATCGTCTGAATCTGAAGTTCCCGCGGCAGTTCGAGCTTTCCGAGCATTTCCTCTACTTGCTGATCCGAGATTCCGTAATTCTCCCAGTTAAAATTCTCTGGTGCGATTCCGGCTTCCTGCAGATTAATTCCCGTAAGTTCTGCGACTTTCTGTACTAATCCGGATGACAGTCCCTCTTTCGCTTCCCGAATCAGAAAAGACCTGCATTCACTCTGCACCATATCCTTTACCGGAAGCACTTTGTACATAACATTGCTTACATACGGTGTGGCAATCACAACTACGATCAGCGTCACGATAGTTGCCGCCAACGACACAACAATCTTAATAGCCCCCCGGATAAATCCAATGATCATAAAAATCAGAAACAGACAGCCGACAAATACTAATAACCAATTATCCATAATCTCTCCTATTTTACAAACTGTATTTCTTCCATACCGTCTGCATTCATCACTAAGTATTTATTGATCCCAGAAACAGGTGTAATCTTTGAAATACTGTTCGATAATTCTCCTTCAAACCGCTTCGAACCATTGAGCTGGTAAATACAGAGCTGATTATTGTTATAGAGAAGAATTTCCCGTCCTGACATTGTCACATGAGAATATTCTTTTGTTAAATTCTCTGAAAATACCTGTTTTCCATAAATCGTATATACACGGAGTTCATACCCCTCTTTTCCCTCATTTTTCAAAAGCATTCCGATATATTTATCATGGCGGAATACACTTTTAATTTTCTTCTCAACAGTGATCGTCTCTCCCGGCTGCGGCTTATCTTTTCCGTGAAAAATCATCATAGAACTGCTGCCGACCAAAACCGACGTTTCATTTCCTATGAAATATCCCTCCGGAATAATCTCATTCGGATAGGATTTGGAGAACACTTCATAGTTATTTACTCCACTGTCTTTTCCTCCGAAATTATAATAAACTACGTTGGTACTGATCTGACTGTTCTCGACTTTGAGATATGACACCATCAAGAGTTTACCGTCATCTGAAATCGACACTTCCACAGGATAACCGCTTGTACTGACTGCAATTTTATGCTCTGCAAGAAGATTTCCTTCTGCATCATAACAGACGACCTTAGGACTGAGTTCTTCTTTCAGAATCGCAGCTACAATTCCCTGTTCAGAAACATCTATCTTTTCAATCGGTAAATTTGTCTGAATCTCACCTTTTACTCCAGTCTCCTGAAAAACGATCATATGATTGCCGCCATTATCTGCAATCACTCCTGTCTTTTCTCCCAGTACAAGCACAGGAGTTGCCATCTGGTAAGACTGGTTCCATTTCTCTCTTCCCTTTTTATTCAGCAGAGAGATCCCATCCTTGCTGTACTTGATAACAGAATCCGCAAACACCTCATAACTACTGTTGTGATACTGTTCTTCCTGATATTTCTGCACGATCCTCGTCTTTGTAAACGTATGATATGTGATATACCAATAACTGACAGAAACTAAAAGAACAATAGCTGCCGCAATGACCGTAACGCGAATTCTATGATTTCTTCTATGTCGTTTGATTTTTTCCTGCATTTCCTGCATCTCAGCATCTGATTCATGCAGCTCTGTGATTACTTCGTTAACAATCTTCCCGGCTGTATCTTCCTCTTGCTGGACGACATGCAGATTATTGTTTTCTTTTTTCTTCATGCGTATTCCTTTTCTGTCAAATACTTTTCTACATGTAATCTTTTTTATTATACCACAGAAAGCGCTTTCTACGGTAGTAATATTTTCTGCCCAATAAAAATCAGATTCCCATCCTGCAGTCCATTCATTCTGCAGATTGCATCCACATGCGAAATGTCACCATACACTTTTTTGCTGATACTGTCAAGCGTATCCCCTTTTTGTACAACATAAAAATCATCTTCACAAAGGACAGCTCCGGACGAAGCTTCCACTGCCTCTTCTTCGAGAATGCTCCCTGCAGTTTCTGTCTGCCCGGTATCATTGGTATTATTCTGCTCTGCATCATCCCGCCCGGCTTCTGCCACATCTTCCTGTTCGATCTCAGATGGATTTTCTGCCGCCACATCCACCGCATCCTCTTCAGAAAGATCCGTTTTTTCTATCACATCTTCACTAACCATCTGTATCGCTTCTTCCTTCCCCTCTCCTTTTGCCAGAAGTTCCAATGACTTCTGCGCTGTTTTCATACGGTCATAATTATTCAAAAGCGTTACTCCAACTACAAGCGCCACAACAATTATAAGAGTGGTTACTGCTGTCGTCCATCTGCGCGGCTTTGTTCGTGTATTTTGTTCCATTTTTTCTCTTACAATACTACGAAAATTCTTTGCAGCCTGATCTTCAACAGTTTCACTGGGAGTCATTCCTGTCTGTCTGCGTTTTGTGATCATATAATTCTGCATATCGGGATTTTTCTCATAATAAATATAATGTCCTCCGATTTCTAAAAGATCATGATATTTATAAGCAAAAAACATTTCCTCTTTCGCTGCGGTATCCCGTATAATAAATACCGTATTCGTCTTAGGAAATGTTTTCTCGTGTATTTTTATAATATTCTCATTTGTTTCTGCCTTCCGTCCCGGCAGCGCCAGAAACCAGCCGACCAGTTCTCCGTCATGGAAATATTTCTCTTTCTCTTCTCTCATTTTTTTCACATATGTATCATCCACCAGCGGTTCTCCATCTTTCAAAGGCAGCTCGTCCATCTGTACTACTCCTGAAATATAGACACATTGCTGATCCTCGATCATTATCTGTGTCCCTACAAGAAATGCTCCCACTGCATTTTCTTCGTTGTAATCGCATAGCTGATTCAGAAACGTATCTACATAATCTTCCACATAGATTTTGGGACTGTCACTCACGTTGCCGATCTGCCTTACATTTTTTGGAAATTGCTGTTCCATAAAATCCTCACCCCATCTGATATATTTTTGCTAATCATACCACTGGAAAAGAGCTGATTTTAGCAAATCCTGTCGCAGAAATCAAAAAGTTTTCGACAAAAAAGCTGTGACAGGACTCATTTCTATTCAATCCTGCCACAGCAATCTGCACTTTTCTTCTATACTACTTTATGACCTTTCTTTTTGTAACGTCTGCTCGTCTCACAGGCGCCGCAATATTTATCTGTCAGCGTTGTAATCCACCCTTCTTTTGTCTTTGGAATATGCAGCGCCGTTACCGGCCACATATGATTTAGAATGACATCTTTCTCAATATGATTCAACTCAAAAAACTTGGAAGCATTTTTCAGTGCGACTTTCGGATGCGTCAGTCCATGAAAATGATCTCCCGTTTCTTTTGTATGCGTATGCCAGTCATACAAAAAGAGATCATGAAGCATCCCGGCTCTCGCTGCAGATCTGGCATCCAGATGAAAGAATCTGCACCAGTGATAGTTGTAATATGCAACATTCATACAATGCTGATAGCAATTCGTGGAACCATGATGCGGATAGAGTTTCATTCTAAGCACGACCGGATGCATTGCGACATCTTTAACACACTCCCAGAATTCCTCTTTCCACTCACGCCTGCAGCTGTGAAGCTTTCCTGCTACCTTGCGCCTGAACCGCAGCGGATACATATCACGAATATCCAGGCCCGTAATCTTAATCTTTTCCATTTATGCAAGAAACGCTTTTACTTTGCGGTAAATACTTTCGCCGTCCAGTTCGAACTTCTTAATCAGTTCAAGCGCCGGTCCTGACTCTCCAAAAGTATCGTTCACGCCAATTTTCTTTACCGGTACCGGATAATTCTCTGCAAGCACATCGCAGACAGCACTTCCAAGCCCACCGATCACAGAATGTTCTTCCACTGTAATCACTTTGCCGCATTCTTTCGCTGAAGAGATAATCAGTTCTTCGTCAATCGGTTTAATCGTGTGGATATTCACCACTTTTACCTGAATACCGTCTTCCTCCAAAAGTTTTGCTGCCTGAAGAGCTTCATTTACTTCAAGTCCTGTTGCAAAAATAACTGCGTCTTTTCCCTCTCGCAGAACAATTCCCTTACCAAGCTCAAAATGATAATCCGGCTGATCATTAATTACCGGCACTGCCAGTCTTCCAAATCTCATGTACACCGGCCCTACATGTTCGTATGCAGCTTTCACAGCCGCTCTTGCCTCTACATCATCAGACGGGTTAATCACAACCATTCCCGGAATCGTACGCATAAGGCAATGTCTTCATTACACTGATGTGTTGCACCATCTTCTCCTACAGAGATTCCTGCGTGTGTCGCACCAATCTTCACATTCAAATGAGGATATCCAATAGAGTTTCTGACCTGCTCAAATGCACGTCCTGCTGCAAACATAGCAAAAGAACTGGCGAACGGTACTTTTCCCGCTGCTGCAAGTCCTGCTGCTACCCCCATCATGTTTCCTTCTGCGATTCCACAGTCAATATGACGTTCCGGAAACTCTTTCATAAAAATAGATGTTTTTGTTGCCCCTGCAAGGTCCGCATCCAGTACGACAACCTCCGGATGCTCTTTTCCAAGTTCTACAAGCGCATTTCCGTAGCTTTCTCGTGTTGCAATCTTCTTTACTTCTGACATAATGCGGCACCTTCTTTCTCAAGTTCTTCCATTGCGGCTTCATACTGTTCTGCATTCGGAGCTACACCATGCCAGGATGCTTTATTCTCCATAAAGGAAACGCCTTTTCCTTTTACAGTTTTTGCGATAATGGCTGTCGGCTGTCCTTTTGTCATGCGCGCTTCTTTGAACGCTGCATCCAGCGCATCAAAATCATGTCCATCTACATTAATCACATGGAAATTAAACGCCTCAAACTTCTTATCAATCGGATACGGTGAATTGACATCTTCAATTTTTCCGTCAATCTGCAATCCGTTGTTATCAACGATTACGACAAGGTTATCCAAATGTCTGTGTCCGGCAAGCATAGACGCTTCCCATACCTGTCCTTCCTGGATTTCTCCATCTCCCAAAAGCGTATATACGCGATAATCCTCTCCGGATAATTTGGCAGAGATTGCCATTCCTACTGCTGCAGAAATTCCCTGTCCAAGAGATCCGCTTGACATATCTACCCCCGGAATATGTTTCATATCCGGATGTCCCTGAAGATAAGAGCCTACGTGACGAAGTGTTGTCAAATCTTCCACTGGGAAAAATCCGCGGTTTGCAAGTGCTGCATAATACCCCGGAGCTGTATGACCTTTGGACAATACAAAGCGATCCCTGTCTGCTTTCTTCGGATCTTTCGGGTCAATATTCATCTCTTCAAAAAACAAATACGCATAAATATCTGCTGCAGATAAAGATCCGCCCGGATGACCTGACTTCGCGTGAAATACACCTGTCACCGCTCCTTTACGAATCTCATTTGCAGCCTTCATTAATTCTGGCTTATTCATATTCTCCTCCTGAATCTACTGTCTTCTACTCACCGAAAACAGCCTTATAATCTGCCTGGAACTTCTCAATCCCCTGTGTTGTCAGCGGATGTTTTGTCATCTGTTCAATTACCTTATATGGAACCGTTGCAATGTCAGCTCCCGCCAACGCACACTCAGTCACATGCACTGTTGTGCGGATGCTTGCCGCAATAATCTCTGTCTCAATGCCGTGAATATCAAAAATTTCTGCGATCTCTGCAATCAACTCTGCTCCTGCCATATTAATATCATCAAGCCGTCCTACAAACGGTGATACATAGGTTGCTCCCGCTCTTGCCGCAAGCAACGCCTGGTTTGCAGAGAAAATCAGTGTCACATTTGTCTTGATTCCTTCTGCTGAGAGTACTTTCACAGCTTTCAGACCTTCCGGTGTCATCGGAATCTTCACAACCATATTCGGATGAATCTTTGCAATCTCACGTCCTTCTGCAATCATTCCTTCCGCATCTACTGTCGTAGCTTTTACCTCTCCGCTGATCGGACCATCTACAATAGATGCGATTTCTGCGATCACTTCCTCAAAGATACGCCCTTCTTTCGCAATGAGGGACGGGTTTGTCGTTACGCCACAAATAACTCCCATATCATTCGCTTTTCTGATTTCTTCTACATTTGCCGTATCAATAAAAAATCTCATGACTTTTCCTCCTTATCAATGAGTATTTTGTTCCTATCTTGATTATAGCGATGCCCTCTCTCCAGGTCAATAGTCTTATAACTGCGTCCGCCCCTCTAAAGCTCTGAGAAGCGTTACTTCATCAATATATTCCAAATCTCCTCCAACCGGAACTCCGCTGGCAATCCGGCTGACTTTAATGCCGGTTGGTTTGATCAGTTTACTAATGTACATTGCCGTTGTTTCCCCTTCCAGACTGGAATTCGTTGCAATGATTACTTCATCCACATCTCCCTGAAGCCGTTCCATCAGTTCTTTTAGCTTAATATCCCCGGGCCCGATTCCAAGCATCGGAGATATTGCACCGTGCAGTACATGATATACTCCATTGTATTTGCCGGTTTTCTCATATGCCGCCAGATCTCTTGTCGTTTCCACTACCATGATTGTCTTGTGATCTCTGTCACTATTTCTGCAGACCGGGCATTCTTCCTGATCCGTCAGTGTATAACACGTCTTGCAGTAACGCACATTATGCCTTGCACTAACCATCGTCTCTGCCAGCTTATCAACCTGTTCTTCCGGCATATTAATCATATGAAATGCTAAACGCTGGGCAGACTTTGGTCCGATTCCCGGAAGTCTTGACAATTCCTCAATCAGCTTTCCTATCTGGCTTCCATAGTAATCCATCTTTCTTCTCCTTCTTTCGGATTAGAATAATCCCGGCATTCCGCCGCCAAATCCGCCTGTCAGCTTAGACATTGCAGAAGAAGATTCTGCCTCCACCTGTCTGAGTGCTTCATTTGTGGCAGCTACGATCAGATCCTGAAGCATTTCAATATCATCCGGATCTACGATCTCTTCTTCCAGTTTCACACGGAGCACTTCGCGTTTTCCGGAAACCGTTACTTCAACTGCACCGCCGCCTGCTGTCGCAGAAAATTCCTTTGTTTCAAGCTCTTTTGCCTGCTCTTCCATCTGACGCTGCATTTTCTGTGCCTGTTTCATTAAATTCGCCATATTCCCCGGCATTCCGCCTCCCGGAAATCCACCTCTTTTTGCCATAGTTACATCCTCCATTCACAATTCTTTTAAACAATCTGTTTTCTCATTAATCTTCCACAGTAATATCCATGTGGACTACTTTCTCAATATCTACAAAACAATCATCAAACCGACGTCCATCATCCATCTTTCGTACTTCAATCTCGACTGTTTTGCCGGTCTTTGCCTCGATGAGCTGGCGCAGCTCTTCTTTATGCTCTTCCGATCCCACAATGCTGGCTGAAATTTCATCCGGCATTACAATCATAAGCTGATCCATACTGCCAACACTAAGTCTTGCCTGCTTCAAATAATTTCGAAGCATCGGCGATGCTTCGCTGCTGATAGAACGGAAGTTTGACGCCACATTACGCACTTCTTCTTTCAATGCTTTCTCCAGTTTAGGCTTTTCCTTCTTCGCCGGAATCCCCTCCAACTGATGATGCTGATATGCAGTTTCCGGGAGCATTGCCGTAAAATCGCCGCGCTCAAGTTTCTCTTCCACAGCCCGTATCCGCTCCAGAAGACTATCATCCCGCACTTCCATCTGCGGCCGGCACATTTTAATAAGCGCCACTTCAAGCATCACTCTTTTCTGTGTCGCATATTTCATTTGACCGCTTAATTCTGAAAAAATACGAATATATCGAAGGAGTGCATCATCTTCGATCATCTCTGCCTCTTCTTTCAACTGTGCAAGATTTTCCGTAGAAACATCCAACACGTCTTCCATATTATCAGAACTTTTTATGAATAGCAAGTTTCTTAAATACCATGTGAAATCTGCCGTCAACTGCCCAAGTTCTCTGCCCTGCATTACCAGCTCTTCTACACTGTGCATTACCGCAGATACATCTCTCTTTAATACATTCCGAAGGAGCATGCTAAATACATCTGTATCCACTGCTCCAAGCACCTCAAGCACATGATCATATGTTAACTTCTGCCCAAGATAAAACGCAATACACTGATCAAGAAGACTAAGCGCATCCCGCATAGAACCATCTGCCGCTTTTGCAATATAGCGGATTGCTTTCTCCTCCACTTCTACCTGCTCCTGCTGCATCAGATCATTCATCCGCGCTGCTATTGTATCAATTGTAATTCTCTTAAAATCATATCTCTGACATCTTGACAAAATTGTGATCGGAATCTTATGCGCCTCTGTCGTTGCCAAAATAAAAATCACATATTCCGGCGGCTCTTCCAATGTTTTTAGAAGTGCATTGAACGCTCCAATGGAAAGCATATGCACTTCATCAATGATATAGACTTTATATCTCCCCTCCGTTGGCCGATAAGCGACTTCCTCCCGGATCTCTCTGATATTATCTACACCATTGTTAGACGCCGCGTCAATTTCAATCACATTCATAGAAGTCCCGGCCGCGATCGCTCTGCACATTTCACATTCGCCGCAGGGACTTCCATCTACCGGGTGCTGACAGTTCACAGCCCTTGCAAATATTTTTGCCACTGTTGTCTTTCCGGTACCTCTTGTTCCGCAGAACAGATAGGCATGTCCAATCCGTTCTGCCCTAATCTGGTTTTTCAGCGTTGTCACGATATGATCCTGTCCTTTTACATCTTCGAATTCCGCCGGACGGAACTTTCTGTATAAGGCAGTATATGACATT
The DNA here is from genome assembly GCF_003458885.1 of Coprococcus sp. AF21-14LB. NCBI lineage: Bacteria > Bacillati > Bacillota > Clostridia > Lachnospirales > Lachnospiraceae > Coprococcus > Coprococcus sp. AF21-14LB. Next base: position 9,686 of record NZ_QRVX01000057.1, read on the forward strand.
TCTCAAACCTCCGTCTCTTTTTGTTATTGCTCTTCTCTACTCATCTCCGAAACTAATGCCGGTCATCTTCGCTTCTTTAATAATTGCCGCATTCGGATCAACAGTCTTAAGCTTGCCCGCAACTTCCTGAAGCGGAACTTTACCGATCTCTCCATTGCGGATACCTACCATATAACCAAACTCCTTCTTCAAGATCAGCTGCGCTGCAACTGCACCAAGCCGCGTCGCCAGAACACGGTCATAAGCACAAGGTGAGCCGCCTCTCTGCGTATGCCCAGGAACCGTCACACGAACTTCATTTTCACATCTTGCCGAGATTTCTTCTGCAATTTTGTACGCAACAGATGGGTATTTCTTCTTCGCCTGTTTTTCTTTCAGCTCTTTCTTAGACATCTGCGCTTCTTTCTTGGAAATAGCTCCTTCTGCCACTGCAAGTATCGTAAAACGTTTTCCTGCCTTAGCCCGTTTCTTAATCGCCTTAGCAATCACATCCGGATCATATGGAATCTCCGGAAGCAAAATAATATCTGCACCGCCTGCAATTCCCGCATGTAATGTTACCCAGCCAACCTTATGTCCCATTACTTCCACAATAAACACACGGCTGTGAGATGTTGCCGTTGTATGAATACAGTCAATCGTGTTCGTAGCGATATCTACCGCACTCTGAAATCCAAACGTCATATCTGTTCCCCAAAGGTCATTATCAATTGTCTTTGGCAGCGTAATAATATTCAGACCTTCTTCCCGAAGCATATTGGCTGTCTTATGAGTCCCATTGCCTCCAAGAATTACAAGACAATCCAGATTCAGCTTATGATAAGTATGTTTCATCGCCTCTACCTTATCAAGCCCGTTCGCATCCGGCACTCTCATCAGTTTAAACGGCTGTCTTGATGTTCCCAGTATTGTTCCTCCAAGTGTCAGGATCCCAGAAAAATCCTTTGAAGTCAACATCTCAAAATTAGAGTACATCAATCCTTTATATCCTTCTTTAAATCCATAAATCTCTATCTCATCTACAACTGAGCAGAGTGACTTTACAACTCCACGCATCGCCGCGTTGAGCGCCTGACAGTCTCCGCCGCTTGTCAACATTCCTATACGCAACATATCCGCACATCCTTTCCACTAACAAATCACTTGTTTTGATTTTTTTATTATATCCCATTTTACTATTGAATGTAAAGTAGATCGATTTGCCCAACACTATGACTTTGTGGTATAATGCTGTCATATACTCATTTTATAAATAAAAGGAAGAAATAACATGTATTTCATAAGGAGGCTTCGTATTATTATGGAACGAAACGATTTATGCTGGTGCGGAAGCGGCAAAAAATATAAAAAATGTCACATGGCAATGGAAGAACGACTTGCCATTTTAGAAGAACAGGGACATATTGTCCCAACACGATCCATCATCAAAACTCCTGCTCAGATTGAAGCGATCCGCAAAAGCGCAGACTTAAATACAGCGGTACTTGATCACGTTGCAGCTCATATCCACGCCGGAATGTCTACAGAAGAAATCGACAAACTTGTATATGATTTTACTACCGCACACGGCGGAATCCCTGCACCGCTTGGATACGAGGGATTTCCAAAAAGTGTCTGTACTTCTATCAACAATGAAATCTGTCATGGAATCCCTGACGAGAATATTATCCTTCAGGAAGGCGATATCATTAACGTAGACGTCTCCACAATCCTGAACGGTTATTTCTCAGACGCATCTCGAATGTTCTGCATCGGCAACGTATCTGAACGCGCCAAAAAGATTGTCCGTGTAGTAGAAGAATGTGTGGAACTTGGACTTGCACAGGCAAAACCATGGAATCACCTCGGTGATATCGCAGATGCGATCAACACTCATGCACAGGCTAACGGCTACTCTGTCGTAGAAGATATCGGCGGTCACGGAATCGGACTGGAATTCCATGAAGATCCATTCGTCAGCTATGTCACTCCAAAAGGCTCTGAGATGGTTCTCGTCCCTGGAATGATGTTTACAATTGAACCTATGATCAATGAAGGTTCCCCGGACTTTTTTGTAGACGAAGATAACGGATGGACTGTTTATACAGAAGACGACGGACTTTCTGCTCAGATTGAATACATGGTTCTGATCACAGAAGACGGAGCTGAAATCCTCACGAAATAAATTCTCCATTAGGGAGGTAACTCTATGAAATATGATATCGAAAAACATCTTCTCCCTCTTACAGGCGCTCACAACATGAGGGAGCTTGGCGGTTATCCGACACGGGACGGACGCTTTACTAAAAAAGGCTGTTTTCTTCGAGGAGACAACACAAATCACCTTACCCAATCAGACATTGATTTTCTGCGTGGATATCCGGTTGTTCTTGCTGTTGACTTAAGAAGCGCCGGTGAACTCCTAAAAGCACCTTCTCTTCTTGAAAAGGTGCCTGATATTCACTATAAAAATGTAACAATGGCTGATGAAATGAATTCCAATGAATTTCTCGGAGTTTTTCCTGATACAATGGGAGAGATGTATATTGATCTTCTGGAAACATCTAAGATTCGTTTTGGACGTGTTTTTCAGCTGTTTACTGCCCATATGCATAATGGTACCTGTCTGTTTCACTGTATGGCCGGAAAGGACCGTACCGGACTTGTTTCCATGCTTCTTCTTGAACTCGCCAATGTGGATGATGACATTATTATTGAAGATTATGCCGCTACTCAAGTGTTTCAGGAAGATTTAAGAATACAGCAGCTCGAATTTTTGGAGCAGCAGGGCATCTCGGTTCCTGAACGGGTGCTTCTGTCTGAACCGCAGAATATCGAAGCAGCTCTCTCTCATCTTCGCCTTCGATACGGCGGAGCAAGAGGTTATCTAAAAGAATGTGGGATCAAGAACGATGATCTGGATTCCCTTATCTGGCACTTTGTAGAATAAGGATTAGAATTTGTTATTTTATAACGAAAAAGACGCCTTGCCGGGCAATGTCATTAAGTTAAGGAAAAATAATTAGATTCTTATATTAGAAATAATATAGGAGTCTTTTTATTTTGTAAAAATAGTTGACAAACAAGATAGAATGTGCGGCCG
>NZ_QRVX01000058.1:0-12002 GCF_003458885.1 Coprococcus sp. AF21-14LB
AAATCTGAAAAATACATTTTCATTTGCAACATAAAAATCACCACTTTTCTTTTAGTATACAAGAAAAGTGATGATTTTTGTATTAACTATTTTTTATGCGGTTGCCCTGACAAGAGATATGAGTACCCTTGAATAGTACGATATAGAGTGATAGAATAATAAAGCATAACAAATTTGAGAGAATATAAAGGAGTGTATGTCATTATGGCAGAAGAAAACAAAAATACATGCAGCAAAGAGAGCTGTGAAGGCTGTGCACATGCGGCAACTTGCAGCAGCAAGAAAACAGATATGCATGAGCCGGCGAACCCACTGTCTCATGTAAAAAAAGTAATTGGTGTTGTGAGCGGTAAAGGCGGTGTCGGCAAATCAATGATTACGGCATCAATTGCCCGCGTACTTGTGAAACAGGGATATAAAGTAGGAATTCTTGATGCAGATATTACAGGTCCGTCGATTCCGAAGATGTATGGAATTCATGGGAAAGCAGTCGGAAGTCAGGATGGTATTTTCCCGATAGAGGCAGAAGACGGAACAAAGATTATGTCTGTGAATCTGCTTTTGGAATCCGAGGAAGATCCGGTAATCTGGAGAGGTCCGATTATTGCAAGTGTTGTAAAGCAATTCTGGTCAGAAGTTATCTGGGGAGAATTAGATTATCTTCTTGTAGATATGCCTCCGGGAACCGGAGACGTTCCGCTGACAGTATTCCAGTCTCTTCCGGTAGACGGAGTCGTGATTGTTACTTCTCCGCAGGATCTTGTCCGTATGATCGTAAAGAAAGCTTATAATATGGCTAAGAAGATGGATATTCCGGTGCTGGGAGTTGTGGAGAATTACAGCTATCTGGAATGCCCGGACTGTAAAAAACGTATCAATGTATTTGGCGAGAGTCATATTGAAGAAGTGGCTGAAGAACTGGAAATTCCGGTGCTTGGTAAGATGCCGATCGATACAAAACTTGCAGAGTATGTGGAGGCAGAACGGTTCTGGCAGGTAGAGAATGAATATCTGGCAGGAGTGGAAGCATATCTGAAATAATATTCCAACAGAATATCGTGAGTATGCAGTGAGAAGCGAATCTCTGCTGCGAAGAGCAAACATCCCTCTTTCTACCATTGCTGGTGGAAGGGGGATGTTTTATTTGGGCAGAAAAAAAGAAAAACGAATATATGTTCGAAAACACTTGCTTTTTTGAATCAGACAGGTTAAAATAAAACAAACAAATGTTCGAAAAGGGGCGTTTTGCATGAAGATAATGGAAAAGATGACAATATATGAAAAGCTGAATATTCTGTCTGATGCAGCCAAGTATGATGTGGCATGTACTTCAAGCGGAAGTGAACGCAGAGGAGATGGGAAAGGCATCGGGAATTGTGTGAAGTCAGGGATCTGCCATAGTTTTTCTGCAGACGGAAGGTGTATTTCACTTTTGAAGATTCTGTTTACGAATGAATGTATTTTTGATTGTAAGTATTGTATTAACCGCTCTTCGAATGATGTGATTCGAGCTTCATTTACTCCGGAGGAAGTATGCCGTCTGACGATAGAGTTTTATCGGAGAAACTATATTGAAGGTCTGTTTTTAAGTTCCGGAGTGATAGAAAGTCCCAATCATACGATGGAACTGCTCTATGCAACACTTTTAAAATTGCGCAGAGAATATCATTTTCAAGGATATATTCATGTGAAAGCGATTCCGGGAGCAGATCCGGAACTGATTCGCAGAACTGGTTTTTTGGCAGACCGCATGAGTGTGAATTTAGAACTGCCGACGGCAGAGGGGCTGAGAAAGCTTGCACCGCATAAGTCTCGAAAGAATATTTTGACACCAATGCGGCTTGTGCAGAATCAGATGGAGGAGAATCGTCAGGAACTCATGGCATTTCGACATGCCCCTGAATTTGTTCCGGCGGGACAGAGTACCCAGATGATTATCGGAGCAACTCCGGAGACGGATTTTCAGATTCTCCATGTTGCAGAATCATTATATCGGAAGTTTCAGTTAAAAAGAGTATTTTATTCTGCCTTTGTTCATGTGAATGATGACGCGGCGCTTCCGGCGAGATGTGACGAAGGCCCTCCGCTTTTGCGGGAACACAGATTATATCAGGCGGACTGGCTTCTGCGCTATTATGGTTTTGAGGCAGATGAACTTCTGACAGAATCAAATCCTAATTTCAATGCGCTGTTTGATCCGAAGTGTGACTGGGCGCTCAGGCATTTGGAGTACTTTCCGCTGGAGATTAACCTGGCTCCCTACGATGCACTTTTGCGGGTTCCGGGAATTGGTTATAAGTCAGCGGGACGGATTGTCCGTGCGAGAAGGCTTGGAAAGATTCAGTTTGAAGATTTGAAGAAGATGGGAGTCGTGTTAAGGAGAGCAATCTATTTTATTACCTGTTCCGGTAAGATGATGTATCCGATAAAGTTTGAAGAAGATGCGATCACAAGGAATTTGCTCAGTACGAAAGAGAAACTGCCAAGAGAGATCAGGGAGATGAACTACCGACAGCTCACCTTATTTGATGATGTGACATTTCATAGTGCGGCAGGAGGATTGAGATGATAAAAAGGATTTATCTTTGTGAAGACAATGTGACTGGCTTATTTTCAGCGCTCTATGATGCGTGGCGGGAAGGGAGAACTCAGGAGAATGCAGGAATTGCTCTGAAAGGATTTGTAGAACAGGAGCTGTTTTGTGAATATGTGGAAAGCTGTCCCGCCGAACGAAAGGCGCGAGCAATAACGCAGATGATCCGAAAGCATCTTGGGCAGGAAGCCTGTCGAGCCATTTATTATGCGGCTTTATCGTGCAACAAGGAAAAGGGAACGGCAATTTGGCAAACGCTGCAGGAAGCCCGCAGGATACAAGACAGCAGAAAGATTATGGCGCATTTGAGCCATCCGGGAGTGGAGAAAGTATTTGAATTGAGCCGCAGTGTGGGGAATGAAGCGCATATTTTTCTGGAATTTGTCAGATTCCGGGAATTGCAGAATCATGTTCTGTATGCAAGAATAGAGCCAAAGAATCAGATTCTGACATGTATTGCAGATCATTTTGCAGACAGGCTTCCATTGGAGAACTGGATGATCTATGATGAGACACACCGGATGTTTCTTGTACACCGGAGTCAGAAAAACTGGTTTTTGCTTCACGGGGCAGAGGCAGACGAGGAAACGCTCAAGAAGTATTCAGGAGAAGAGAGAGAATATGAACGACTATGGAAAGGATTTTGTGAGAATATTGCTATTTTGGAACGAAGGAATCAAGACTGCAGCAACAGCATTTGCCATTAAAATATCGAAAGAACATTGTAGAATTTGTTGAAAAATATAGTTGACATTCCAATTCCGGCATGGGATAATACATCGGTGGTAAGAAATGCCGTATCAATAGAAAGGCCATGAAAGGAGCAGGCAGTATGGATATCAAGAAACAGATCAGACTGACACCGAATGACGTGGACGAATTTGTTAAAGCGGCTGGTCAGTGTGATTTTGACGTCGATGTATTTTATAACAGAGTGATTATTGATGCCAAATCAATTCTGGGTGTATTGAGCTTAGACTTAAATCAGACGCTCACTGTAAGATATGGTGAGAATAATGAACTGTTTGAAGAAACACTTCAGAAGTTCAGTGTGGCATAAATAAACAAAAAGCTGCTGCAGGGATTGAATTCCTGCAGCAGTTTTTGTTATGATGATTTTGAAAAAATTTGTGAGATTATAACTCAAAAGAATAAAAGATTTGGGATTGGTGGTAAAAGGAAGATGGAGTGTCCAATCGTTAAGATTTCTGTGAGAAATCTTGTGGAATTTATTCTGCGAAGCGGAGACATTGACAATCGAATAGGGAAAATGGCAGATAAAGATGCAATGCAGCTTGGAAGCAAGATCCACAGAAAGATTCAAAGACAAATGGGGGCAGATTACCATGCAGAAGTTTCTTTGAAATATCAAATACCTTACGAAAACTGTATTCTTCAGATTGAGGGGCGGGCAGATGGAATCATAATTGACGAAAATCAAGTTGTGATTGATGAAATTAAAGGGATACTTGGAGAGCTGGAACGATTGGAGGAACCGAAGGAAGTACATCTGGCTCAGGCAAAATGCTATGCCTGTATATACGGCTTGCAGGAAGGTCTGGAAGAGATTGGCGTACAGATGACCTATTGTCAGATGGAGACGGAGGAAATCCGGCGGTTTCAATATACTTATCCTGTTCAGAAGCTGGCGGTATGGTTTTCGGACATTGCAGATCAATATCAGAAATGGGCAAAATTTCAGATAGACTGGAGAGAAAAGCGCAATGCTTCGATTCGGACAATTGAATTTCCGTTTGTATACCGGGAAGGGCAGCGGGAGCTTGTGCGGGATGTCTATCGCACAATTCTGCGAAAAAAACAATTATTCATCCAGGCGCCGACCGGAGTAGGAAAGACGATGGCAACAGTCTTTCCGGCAGTGAAAGCAATCGGAGAAGGTTTGGGAGAGAAATTATTCTATTTGACTGCCAAGACGATTACCCGTACTGTGGCAGAAAATGCGTTTCAGACATTAAAGCAGCAGGGGTTGAATATGAAGGTTATAACGTTGACGGCAAAGGAGAAAATCTGTTTTTGTGAAACAATGGAATGTAATCCGGAGGCTTGCCCGTATGCAAAAGGGCATTTTGACCGTGTCAATGATGCTGTATTTGAACTCCTGAATGAAACTGGGGAAATGACGAGAGAAGCGCTTGAGAGACAGGCGAGGAAACATCAGGTATGTCCATTTGAGATGTCGCTTGATGTAGCATCCTGGGTAGACGCGGTTATTTGCGATTATAATTATGTTTTTGATCCAACGGCGCATTTGAAACGATTTTTTTCAGAAGGCGGCAGTGGAGAGTACTTATTTCTGATTGATGAAGCCCATAATCTTGTGGAGCGGGCGAGGGAGATGTACAGCGCTGTATTGTATAAGGAAGATGTGTTGGAAGCAAAAAGCTTGCACGTTATGAGGCGCCGAAACTTGTGAAGAAGCTTGATCTTTGCAACCGTCAGCTTTTGGAGATGAAACGAGAATGTGAATCTTATCAGGTACATCAAAGTGTTTCTCATATTTATCTGTCAGCGATGAATATTATGGCCGAGTTGGAGAAAATTATGGAAAACCCGGAAAAAGGGAAACTCAGAGAAGACTTGTTGGATTTTTACTTTCAGATTAGAATGTTCGTAAGTATTTATGATCAGATGGATGAACATTATGTTATCTATACAGAGATGGAAGAGGACGGAAGATTCAAACTGAAATTATTTTGTGTGAATCCGTCTGTGAATTTGAAGACGTATCTGGAACAAGGGAATAGTACGATCTTCTTTTCGGCAACATTGCTTCCAATTCAATATTACAAAAAACTGCTTAGCACAAATGAGAATGATTATGCGATTTATGCAGAATCTCCGTTTGATGAAAGAAAGCGCTTGCTGCTCATTGGAGCAGATGTGAGTACAAAATATACATTGCGGGGATTGGAAATGTATCGGAGGATTGCAAAGTATCTTTTAGAAATATTGGATACAAAGCATGGAAATTATCTTGTCTTTTTTCCGTCATATCGTATGTTGGAAGAAGTGTATGGTGAATTTGTTACACTGCAAAAAGAGAGAATGAAAGAGACCGGGAGAGAAGAAGTGGAAATACTTCGTCAGAAGCCGGGTATGGGAGAAGAAGAACGAGAAGCATTTTTGGAAAGCTTTGAGAAAAAGAAAATGGGGAGCGTACTTGGATTTTCGGTACTTGGCGGAATTTTTTCGGAAGGAATCGATCTATCCAGAGAACGTCTGATCGGGGCAGTTATTGTGGGAACAGGACTTCCGCAAGTGTGTCCGGAGCGTGAAATCCTGAGACAGTATTTTGATGTGAATCGGCTGCCCGGGTTTGATTATGCTTATCTTTATCCGGGGATGAATAAGGTACTGCAGGCAGCGGGACGTGTGATTCGCACGGATGAAGATGAAGGAATCATTCTTTTGTTAGATGACAGATTCCAGAGCAGGCAGTATGCCGCTGTATTTCCGAGAGAATGGAAACAGAGGGAATACTGCACACTAGAGACAGTGGAAGAACATATCGAAAATTTCTGGAACCATGTTATTCGGAAAGCTCCTCAAAATAAGACATAAAATGTGCGGCTGCCTTTGAAACAGGCACATGTTCATTGTAAGCGATGACAAGCTCCCGGGAAGGAAGAGATTCTTCTGTATCTAAAATAAAGAGTTCTTTAGAGTCTTGGGGCACACAGAAATCCGGAACAAAAGCAATGCCAAGACCGATGCGTGCAAGATCAATGAGCAGATCATTACTGCTTAATTCTGCTTCCGGAACAAGATCCAGTTGGCGCTGTTGGAACAGATTATGTAAGAATTCGCTGGTGGTACTCTGTTTATCCAGCATTAGCAATGGATATTTTAGAAGTTCAGCAAAACTAACTTGGCGGTTTTTCAGTTCAAGAAAGGCGTGGCTGGCAATAAACACATCCTGAAAGCGTTTAATCTTTTTGATAGAGTATAAATTTGTCAGGGCAGTATTCGGATAGTTTGTAACGATGAAGTCTGCCTGACCGGTTTCCAGAAGTTCTACACAGCGGATAGAAGTCTGGTTTGTTACCTTTATGTGTGCGTTAGGAAATTCCTTATGGAATTGCTTTAAATAGGGTACGAGGAAATAGCGGCAGATCGTATCACTGGCGCCGATACGGATCTGTCCTCCGGTAAAGGCAGTGTCAGTGAGCTGTGCTTCTCCGCGGCGAATCAGATTCATAGCTGGTTCGATATGACGGAGAAGGATCTCGCCTTCCGGTGTAAGACGCACTTTTTTGGTACTTCGGATAAACAGCGGCTGATCCAGTTTTTTCTCCAATGTTTTAATGGACTGGCTGACCGCTGACTGGGATATAAAAAGCTGTTTTGAGGCTTCAGAGAAGCTTAGTGTTGTTGCGACATAATAGAACACTTTATATAATTCATAGTTAATATCCATTATTAGTTCTCCTTATAAATATTACTGATATTATAGGAGAAAACTTACAAAAAAACAATATCCCTATGAGAATTTCCTGTTTTCCTTTTGAGAAAGCACTTCTTAAGTAACTTTCTGTTTTCAATAAGAATGGGAATATGATAAGATAGATCATAAGGAGAGGAGAAAGAAAGGATCGATATATGAGTCAGAGAAAGAGATGGATTTATGAGATAGCAGCAGTGGCAGGAGCGTTGCTGATTATTTTCGCAGGAGTTCTTGCAAGTTTTGATATTGCAGTTTATGGTGATCCGAAATACCGTTTTTATGAAAAAGAATATATAAAATATCAGGTAACCGAACCATTGGATATGGAACTGGAAGATGTCATGAACGTAACAGAATATATGATGGCATATTTGCGTGGGCAGGAGCAGGAACTATCAATTGTAACGACTGTAGAGGGAAAGAAACAGGATTTTTTCAATGAGCAGGATCGATTTCATATGGAAGAGGTAAAAGGACTATTTCTTGGAGGCCTGAAGCTGATGAGGATATCATTTGTAATTGGGCTTGTCCTTTTGGGCTGGATCGGATGGAAGACGGAGCGAAGGTATGGGATTGTATCGAAAGCAGTTTTGATTGCGCTCGGGCTCTTTGCGGCAGTAGCGATTCTTCTCGGTAGTTTTTGTTATGTGAATTTTACGAAAATTTTTGAAATCTTTCATGAATCTTTTTTGATAATGATCTCTGGCTGTTTGATCCGGCAACAGATTATATGATACGGATGCTGCCGGAAGGCTTTTTCTTCGATATGGTTGTTCGAATCGGCGGATGCTTTGGAATATTTTTTGTGCTGCTTCTTTTGGGAGCGGTTGTGCGAAGATATTTTTATAGAAGAACAATAAGAAATGAATAAGTTGTACTTATAAGAAAGTTTAGATATATTAATTATACTAATCAAGAGAAATATGATAGAATGAAAGCAAAGTAGAAGTAATTTGCAGCAATGTAATGACACAAATAGATCAAAGGAGGACTATATGAACGGCGTAAGAAGAGTTTATGTGGAAAAGAAACCGGAGTTTGCTGTACAGGCAAAAGAACTGAATCAGGAGATCAAGAGCTATCTTGGAATCCGCACAGTAAAAAATGTGCGTGTCCTGAATCGCTACGATGTAGAGAATCTTTCAGACGAAACATTTGAACGTGCCTGCAATGGTATTTTTGCAGAACCGCCTGTGGACATCTTGTATCTGGAGGAATTTCCGGCAGCAGAAGGAAGCAGCGTTTTTTCAGTGGAATATCTTCCGGGACAGTTTGACCAGAGAGCAGATTCTGCAGTACAGTGTGTACAGTTTATTAAAGAAGATGAACAGCCGGTTATCAAGACAGCAACAACGTATGTGATTGAAGGTGAAATAACAGCAGAAGAGCTGGCAGCAATTAAAGATCACTGCATTAATCCGGTAGATTCAAGAGAGACAGGCATGGAGAAACCGGAAACACTTGTAACGGTATACGATGAACCGGCAGATGTTAAAATTTTTGACGGTTTTAAAGATATGCCGGAGGAAGAATTAAAAGAGTTATATAGTTCTCTTGGACTTGCAATGACATTTAAAGATTTCCAGCATATCCAGAGATATTTTAAATCAGAAGAAGACAGAGATCCGTCTATGACAGAGATCCGTGTACTTGATACATACTGGTCTGATCATTGCCGTCATACAACATTTTCTACAGAATTAACAGATGTAACTTTTGGAGAGGGAGACTATAAAACTCCGATTGAAGATACATACCGTCGTTATCTTGCAGATCACAGTGAGATTTTCAAAGGACGTGAAGATAAATTTGTATGTCTGATGGATCTGGCACTGATGGCAATGCGCAAATTAAAAAAAGAAGGAAAATTAGAAGACCAGGAAGAATCAGAAGAAATCAATGCCTGCAGTATCGTTGTGCCGGTTGAGGTAGATGGTGTAGAAGAAGAGTGGCTTGTAAACTTTAAAAATGAGACACATAACCATCCGACAGAGATCGAACCGTTTGGTGGAGCTGCCACATGTCTTGGCGGTGCAATCCGTGACCCGTTATCAGGACGTACTTATGTATACCAGGCGATGCGTGTAACAGGTGCAGCAGATCCAACAGTCTCTGTAAAGGAGACGCTGAAGGGAAAACTTCCTCAGAAGAAGCTCGTTCGAGGCGCTGCACACGGCTATAGTTCTTATGGTAATCAGATCGGACTTGCAACAGGTATGGTAAAAGAAATCTACCATCCGGATTATGTTGCAAAACGTATGGAAATCGGTGCGGTTATGGGTGCTGCTCCGAGACGTGCGGTTATCCGTGAGACATCCGATCCGGGAGATATCATTATTCTTTTAGGAGGACGTACCGGACGTGATGGCTGCGGCGGTGCTACAGGCTCTTCAAAAGTACATACGGAAGAGTCTATTGAGACTTGCGGTGCAGAAGTGCAGAAAGGAAACGCTCCGACAGAACGTAAGATTCAGAGAATGTTCCGTCGTGAAGAAGTCAGCAAATTGATCAAGAAATGTAATGACTTTGGAGCAGGCGGTGTATCTGTAGCAATCGGAGAATTAGCTGCCGGTCTGAAAGTAGATCTGGATAAGGTTCCGAAGAAATACGCAGGACTTGACGGAACAGAAATTGCAATCTCTGAGTCTCAGGAGCGTATGGCTGTTGTTGTGGATCCAAAAGATGTTGCGGAATTTCTCGGATATGCAAAAGAAGAAAACCTTGAAGCAGTAGAAGTAGCAGTTGTAACAGAAGAGCCGCGTCTTGTACTGAATTGGAGAGGAAAAGATATTGTTAATATTTCCCGTGCATTCCTTGATACGAACGGTGCGCATCAGGAGACCAAAGTAGAAGTAGAAATTCCAAATAGAGAGAATTGTCCGCTTGTGAAGTCAGAAATTGCTGATGTAAAGGCAAAATGGCTTGAAACATTAAGCGATCTTAATGTCTGCTCACAAAAAGGACTTGTGGAGATGTTTGACGGTTCTATTGGAGCAGGAAGTGTATTCATGCCTCACGGTGGAAAATACCAGCAGACAGAAACACAGAGTATGGTAGCAAAACTTCCGGTATTAACAGGAAAATGCGATACGGTTACAATGATGAGTTTTGGATTTGATCCGTATTTGTCAAGTTGGAGTCCATATCATGGAGCTGTCTATGCGGTAACAGAATCTATTGCAAAGATTGTTGCCAACGGCGGCGATTTTAGTAAGATCCGTTTTACTTTCCAGGAATACTTCCGCCGTATGACAGAAGATCCAAAGAGATGGAGTCAGCCTTTTGCGGCATTGCTTGGAGCATATGATGCACAGCTTGGATTTGGTCTTCCGTCCATCGGAGGAAAAGACAGTATGTCAGGAACATTCCAGGATATTGATGTTCCTCCGACACTTGTTTCATTTGCAGTAGACGTTGCAAAAGAAAAAGATATTATTACTCCGGAATTAAAGAAGGCAGGCAATAAGCTTGTATGGCTTCGAATCGAGAAAAATAATTATGATCTTCCAGTATATGCATCTGTTATGGATCAGTATGCAAAATTCCGTGCAGATATTCAGGCAGGAAATATTGTTTCTGCATATGCATTGGATCGTCATGGCGTAATTCCGGCTGTCAGCAAGATGGCATTTGGTAACGGCTTTGGTGTGAAGATTGAGCATAACATGGATGCACGCGAACTGTTTGCACCTGCATTTGGCGATATTGTAGCAGAAGTTCCGGCAGAATGTGTAGAAAAACTTGCAATTACATATACTGTGATCGGTGAAGTACTTGCAGAACCGAAATTTACATATGCTGACACAGAGATTTCTCTGAAAGAAGCGGTTGAGACATGGAAAGCTCCGCTTGAAAAGGTATTTGCAACAGTTTCTGATGAAAATAGCGATGAGCCGGTAGAAAGCAAATTGTACGATACAAAAGACATTCACATCTGTACACATAAGATTGCACAGCCGACAGTATTTATTCCGGTATTTCCAGGAACAAACTGTGAGTATGACAGTGCAAGAGCATTTGAGCGTGCAGGTGCTAAAGCGAATGTAAAAGTATTTAGAAATATGAATGCAGAAGATATTCGTGACTCTGTGGCAGAATTTGAAAAGGCGATTGCCCAGGCACAGATTATTATGTTCCCTGGCGGATTCTCAGCAGGAGATGAACCGGATGGTTCTGCGAAGTTCTTTGCAACCGCATTCCAGAATGCGAAGCTGAAAGAAGCAGTGCAGAAATTGTTAAATGAGCGTGACGGACTTGTACTTGGTATCTGTAATGGTTTCCAGACACTTGTAAAACTGGGACTTGTACCGCACGGAGATATTGTAGGTCAGACACCGGATTCTCCGACACTGACATATAATACGATCGGACGCCACATTTCTAAGATGGTATATACAAAGGTAGTTACAAACAAATCCCCATGGCTTGCGCAGGCACAGCTTGGCGGTGTTTATGTAAATCCTGCATCACATGGAGAAGGTCGGTTCGTTGCCAGCAAGGAGTGGCTTGATAAGCTGTTTGCAAATGGTCAGGTAGCAACACAGTATTGTGATCTGGATGGAAATGTAAGCATGAATGAAGAGTGGAATGTAAACGGCTCTTATATGGCAATTGAAGGTATTACAAGTCCGGATGGACGTGTGCTTGGTAAGATGGCACACTCAGAAAGAAGAGCAGACGCTGTTGCAATGAATATTTATGGAGAACAGGATCTGAGAATCTTTGAATCAGGAGTTGCATATTTCAAATAAGTTCTCTTTGACGCTGTGAGAGTGGCAGACGAGGACAAAAGATAAAAGGAATGAGAAAAGAGAGCAGACAGTACCGTTTGGTATTGTCTGCTTTCGCAGCTTTTGAAGAAAAAATGAAAATGACATAAAATTAACAAGAAAATGA
This sequence comes from Coprococcus sp. AF21-14LB, assembly GCF_003458885.1. Taxonomy (NCBI): domain Bacteria; kingdom Bacillati; phylum Bacillota; class Clostridia; order Lachnospirales; family Lachnospiraceae; genus Coprococcus; species Coprococcus sp. AF21-14LB. The sequence continues at coordinate 11,955 of NZ_QRVX01000058.1, forward strand.
AAGATTAATAAAATAAAAATTTCATAATTTTAAAATAAATATAAAAAA